>JAWCLX010000029.1:8230-13022 GCA_038850385.1 Bathyarchaeia archaeon
CATCCAAGGTTATGTCAGGCCTGGTCTCAGCAACCCTCTCCAGACACCAGTAATACTCTTCAACACTCTCGCCACGCCAGGCATAGACTTGGACTCCCTCATTCACAAGGGCGGCGGCGACATCATCCTGGGTTGAGAGGGGGTTAGAGCCACACAAGGCAACCTCAGCACCTCCACCAATCAATGTCTTCACAAGCACCGCGGTCTCCTTAGTGACGTGGAGGCAGGCACCGACCCTCAGGTTCCTCAGCGGCCTCCTCTTCTCAAAATCCTTCCTCACACTCATCAGTACAGGCATGTGAGTCTCTGCCCAGACTACTGACTTCAGCCCTTCCTCGTGAAGTTTCTCATCCTTGACTTTGTATCTCGTAGGACCACACCCTCATCTCAGCCCGGCTTGTTCTCTAGGTACTCCTCCACCCTCTCCGGGTCAAACCGATCCTCACTCAACACGTTCATTATGAAATTGAAGACCTTTCTCCTGCTGGAATCCTTGAGCTCAGGGTAGTAGAGTGGGTGGGCGACGACGACGCCTCTGAAGGCATAGAAAGGCGCAATCACCTCAAGGATCTCCTTATCCTCGGTCTTCTCCAGATAGCGGGAGATGAACATCTCAAATAGGTCCTTGAAGGGTTTCACTAATCCTCCATGCTTCCAGATGCTGAAGAAGAGATAGTTGATGCTCATTCCAGCAAGATCGTCCGCTGGCTCCCCGAATTCCTCCCTAGAAAGGTCCAGAGCCAGCATAGAACCATCCTCCCTGAATCTCACGTTCCCGAACGGGTGTATATCCCCGTGGATCCTGCTGCATCTGTCATATCGATTCTTAATCCTGTTCCTCCACCTAACAGACTCAGTCTCTATCCGCTCCAGCTCCTCCTCAGATGTGAAACCGAGCCTGCCGGGATCAGGGTAAGTGTCTATGACCCCCATCAGCATCTCGCCGTGACCTATCAGGTCACGTATATGCCGCATGTATAGGTTCCTGTCAGGCTTCTTAGTTGCATGCAACTTCGCTAAGTAGTCGACTATCACCCTGACACGGGCCCTATCACCCTCAGTCACGAACCCCCTCTCAGAGATCTTCAGTAGATCACTTGAGTACGGGACCCATTCAGAATCTGGAACTTCCTCGACGAAATGCAGAAACTCAATCGAGTCGCCTATAGATCTCAAAGAACCGTCAGCCATCAATGCTGCGACATCAAGGGAGCCTGGACAGGTTCCAGGCGGGGCCATCTTGAAGAGTCTATGCTGCAGCAACAATACTCCACAGCGGTCACTCAGGTAGTCATGACCCCAGCCTGTATCTCCTCGAACAACCCTCATTACGACGCTTCTAGCCTCACCTTCTATCAGTAGTGTGATGAGGAAGCCGGCATTATGGAAGCCCTCCCCAAGCTTACTCAAGGATGCCAGCTTGACCTGCCGATCTAGTATTTGGGAGAAATAGGCCTCCAACATCTCAGAATCGACCACGTAGCAGGCATTGCCGACCTGGAAGATCTGTTCCCTGCCTGAATGTGTGGAGCCGCGACTCCGTGACCTAGGGTGGGGGACCCCCCCTACCCCTAGGGGGGGTCTACCATTATTCGAGGATGCTGACCTCAAGAGCCAAGTCTCCCAGGCTATAACCGAAAATCCCCTTATTAGTGTCTTCAGTACATCTTCGGAATCGGTTCGATTGGCAACCCCGAAGAGAGAAGGATGGGCTGTCTGGGTCACTGGGTTGCCCGGCAGCGGCAAGTCGACGACAGCAAATCTTCTCAAGGAGACACTCTCCAAGAGAGGCATCCAGTCCCAGATCCTGTCCTCTGACGCGTTGAGAAGATCACTGACGCCGAAACCGACCTATACAGATCAGGAGAGGGAGATGGTGTACCGCACTATCACACTCATAACTAAGATATTGACCGATAACGGTCTGAACGTCATAATCGATGCGACTGGAAACATGAGGCGATACAGGGAAGCCTGCAGAGCGCAGGTTAACCGATTCATAGAGGTATATCTCAAATGTCCGATTGAGGTCTGCATGGGGAGGGAAGAGTCCAGGAGAGAGACCTTTCAGGCGCCGAGAGGCATATATCGAAAGGCCAGGGCTGGAGAGAGCAGAAATGTTCCAGGCCTGGGAGCTCCGTATGAGCCGCCGGAGAATCCAGAGGTACTCGCGGACTCTCAAAAACAGACACCGGAAGAGATCGTCCAGTTGATACTCGCCAGACTTCTGGAAGGCTCTGCTGCAGCTTCTCAACCTTAATCTACAGCCAGGATCCAGTAGCCTGGATTGGTTTATGGCTGAGGTCTCCATCCAAATGTCTCGGGATAATACACTGCAAATGATGTCTGAAAAGATTAAAAGGGGTTCAGCGGTAAGTCTCTGCTCCAAAAGGATTCAGAGCTGAGCCATAGAAGGTAAGATCATTGTCTCAAGACAGACCTTTCACAGCAAAATCCTTCTGTGAATTCCTCAGAGAGAAGGCCTTGATGGGAAGTGTCTGTCAAGACTGCAAGACCATCATGGTCCCTCCGAGAATGGTTTGCGTAGGGTGTAGAGGGGAGAGGCTGAGATGGTCCCAAATGAGCGGGAAGGGCTCACTTGAGACCTTCACCATCGTCCACGTAGCCCCGGCATTCCTCAAGGACAAGGCGCCCTACGCAGTGGGCATAGTCAAGTTGGAGGAGGGGCCGATGATAACGGCGAGGCTAGTCGGTCTGGACGTTCTGGAGCCTGAGACCTTCCAGATAGGCATGCCGCTGGTTGCGGACTACACTGAAGAAGGGGGGAAGCCGCTTCTCGTCTTCAGACCTGCTTGAGTCCCAGTCCTGACACTAATACTGCAAACAGGATTCTCCTAATAACTCAACTTCGAATATTTATTCTGAAACATGAGTGTCCAGCAAGAACACTCACACCTCCAGTTCTGAATAAGCACACAAAACCGCACGGGTTGCTCCTCAATAGTTTATAGCGGCAACCGATCCTTTGTCTTTTTGACAGATTCTTTTTACAAATTCTCAAGTCTTCACATGAGGAATGCGTCCTCAACAAGAAAGTTTGTGTACTGAACATACGCACAGGAAATGATCGATGACACGAGATATAATCAAAGACTGGGAGGAGAGAGAACCCTCCATCAACCTCTCTAGGCTGTCCAGTCACATCCGCCCCCAGATACCTCTCAAGGAGAAGATCGCTCAGTCAGTCTACCGGCTGAAGGTTCAACAGAGTAAACTCGAGAGCTCAGCTCTAAAGATGCAGAGGCACGACAGAAATCTCTTCGACAAGTGTATCGCAGCCCAGATGGCCAGAGATACGTCTCGAGCAGCGCTCTACGCTAGTGAGTGCGCAGAGATCAGGAAGATGGCCTCCACAGTCCTACGATGCGAACTCGCCCTCGAGAAGGTAATTCTGAGGTTGGAGAATGTCCAGCTATTCGGTGAGACAGCCGCGATGCTGGGACCAGTATACGCTCTCGGCTAGATCGGTGAGACCCTCAACAGCGTATGTATAGAGGTAGGCGAGGCTACTGGCCAGCAATACGATGAATCCTACTCCGACCCTGAAACGCAGCAGATACTCAACGAGGCTTCAGCCGTTGCTGCACAGCGAATGAACGAGAGGTTCCCAGACTTGCCGAAGGTCGCTATCCCGGCCGGCTCGAAATACTCTGAGGCCGCCGGAGCACAGTAGAATCAGTCTCGAGGTTGAGGGATAGTGGAGCTCACGATGGATGACCTAAGGAAGTTCATAGGCAGGGCGGTGAAGGACCCCCACGGAAGAGATCTTGGCAGACTCGTCGGGTTAACATCCAACATTAAGGGTGAGATAAGCAGTGCAAGCATCGAGCTTCACAACGGGGAATTCGCGGAGTTTTCGAGCAGACACCTCCTCGTAAGCGGCATGAACCTGATCCTGATGCAGGAATGGGTTTTGGAGGCTGATGAGTTGACCAGAGAACTCGACCTGCTGAGACGCAGAGACCATGCGCTGGATGAGTTACTCATAAGCGGTGACGTCGATAGGGGGATGTATGGCCAACTGAAGGAGCAGTTCAGACAGGCCAGAGACACACTCCTGGCAAGGAGCGATGTTGTCATCCAGAAGCTTGGGGAGAGGCTGCAAAGACTCGAAGAACAGAAGAAGACCATACAGTCACTGATGGCCAATAACAAGATGCACTACTCCTCAGGCGAAATAGACGAAGAAGCTTACAGCCTAGCGAATGAGTCGATCCAGAATGGGCTAAAGCGCTGCTCGTCTGAGGAGAAGAACGTGGACGAGGCGATCAACAAGCTCATAGCCTCAAGAGACAGCGCTGAGGATGTGGGAGTGGAGAGGCCTGGAGTGGACGAGAAGCCCGTTCCAGCAATGGAGGAGCCTGGACCACCAAAGAAGAGCATCGACCTGGCGAAGACCAGTGGTTCCCGAGACATAGTCATAGTCCGAATGGAGCCGTAAGAGGGATCGGCCATCCTCCTGTCCAGGAAGAGAGGCTGGAGGACAGCGATCACGCCTCCACTCAAGGAGAGGCTCTCAGACATCCTGTACAAACTGAACATACAGAAGGACAGGCTCGACCAGACTACGGAGAGACTCTACCAGAGAGACGGCGAGATCTTCCAGAGATGCATAGGCGCGCAGATGACAGGAGATGAGAACTACGCGAAGATCTACGCTAACGAATGCGCCGAGATCAGGAAGATGTACCTCACAGCCAAGAGCGTCCAGCTTGCGCTTGAGAAGGTCATCCTCAGACTCGAGACTGTAGAACAGTTCGGCGAGGCACTT
>JAWCLX010000030.1:0-367 GCA_038850385.1 Bathyarchaeia archaeon
CCTTGCGTTCTTGAACCCGAGGTATCCGAATGCTGTCACAAGTATCCACTTGAGCGCCGCCTGCCTTTTCTCATAGGTCTCTTTCAACACCGGACTGCCGGTCTCATCCATCATCTTCTTGTACTGAAGCCTCTTCTCCAGGAGTTCTTCGAGTGATATCGGGGTTATGCCTCGTCTCTTCACACATATGTTGTATCCTAGTTCTGGAACTCTGTTCTGTGATTGTGGACAGCATCTACACTTGACGGTCTCGCCGCTCAGGTTAAACTTGCACATCAGGGCTGGGTAGAGGGATGAGAAGTCCAGTTCACCGACATTATCATGTACTCCGACTATAGGTGAATAGTACAGTCCACCCCTGTCAGCG
>JAWCLX010000030.1:377-4610 GCA_038850385.1 Bathyarchaeia archaeon
GACGAGCTCCTCAGCAGTCTTAAGTTCCTCTGGGAGAGCCTTGAACCATGGGGTCAGAATATCTCTCTTGAAGGCGTGGTAAAGCTGGAGAGAGGTCATGCTGGTGCCTATGGTTGAGTCGAGACACCTCTGGATAGGGACACGGCATACTCTGGAGACCTCTATTATGCCTTCTAATCCGCAGTCATTGTAGAGGAAGGCTTGCTCTCTATCTATGTGAATCCTTCCGTGAAGGCGAACTGGTGCAGGACGATAGTAGACCCTGCCGTAACTCGCATACACCCTTCCCTTTCTATTCGAAGTCTTCAGGGGCGTTCCCTCACGTCCTAGGATCAGCTGACTAGATATTCCGAGTCTCCGAGCACGAGCTGCCAAGTAAGGGAGTAGGAAGGAGTTCCCGTTCTGAGTGTATACTACGTCTGGGTCTATCTCCTTGAGGAGTCTCACTAGCTCCAGAATGTTCCCCTCTTCGTTGGAGGAGATTATGGTCGCCTCTCCCCGTGCCGTGACACGGATTTCCTTTAATGGATCATTGAAGCTCGGGATAGGCCCATCAGAATCAGTGGTGACGGTTAGATCTATGGGTTCTAGGGGTGGAATCTCATAGTCTACTCGACCGCTGCAATCCAGGTTTAGCCACTTAATCTTTCCATTCCCCAACTCAGCCTCGACATACGCTAGAGGGAAGAGATCTCTTTCATATAGGTAGGTCTGTTCTGCCGGAATGTCAACGTTAAACAGTCGATATTTCCTCGTCGACAGGCTTATGAGTTTCGAAAGCTTGAGTGCCAGGCTCGTCGTCTCTGCTGGAACTCTGAGAACTTGCGATCTCCCATAATCGTCGATGCTTACATACTTCTCTTCAAGAGTCAAGTCTTCGATGTTGATTTGCCTTGCAAGTTCCATCAGATCCTTTTGCTTCCCTGCCACATAGAAGGCAGGGCTCCAATTGTCTACAAGCCTGTTTACGGTTCCGTCTCTGGATTTTATCCATATAACCATTCTCCCATCTTTATGGTAGAGGTCAAGGATCCAGCCTTGAGTCTTTAAGCTGCTCAACGACTTTCCGAACTCTCTCGATGGTATGCTTTAACTCCTCCAGCTCCTTTGTGTGGGCGAAGAGGGCTGAGAGAAACATCCCGTCGACCACTGAGGGAAAGGCTACGGCGCCAGCCTGGGAGGCGTAGCGCCTGATCTTGTTTACGAGAACTATGAATGATGCCCTCTCCTCTCTCCTCAGCATCTTCGCGAATCTTGTCCAAGTGTTTGAGATCTCGTGCTCTACAGCCGCTCTGTATGAGGGGATTGTTCTTCCCATTCTAGCTCAGTCTCCAGGAAACTCCTGAGAATTCTATCAGCGACCGTGGAGACGTCTACGCTGTGGAGGAGGGCTGAAGGATGCTTCTCAAGGGTCACTCTTGTGATGGATCCTCTTGTGACGACCCTTGCAGCTATGTTGCATCTCCTCTCGAGTAGAAGCCCGATCCTAGTCATCGCCTGTTTAGGTTCTTCTCTTGAACTGGTTATCAGTGCTATGGCATCTTTGGACTTTACTATGGTAGCTAAACCTGTGAGTGCTCTGCAGAATTGTTCTCTGACGATGCTCTCCTCCAAGCCTTGGTCGCAGTATAGTACAGGGAAATCTGAGACTACAACCAATTTGCTGGCTGTGTCCTCAAGCGTCTCTCCAAGTCTAGTTTCAATGAGGTTTGTAAGTTGAAAACAAGTAAAAGCTCTGGAGAGTATTATATTTCGTGAGGCTGCAATCTTGTCTTGGCCACTCTGTCTGGAGAGGGCTACAACGGCGGATACGTCGAGGCCGGATCCACCGTCAATAAAGATGATTTTTGAATCGATCCCGCCTTTAATTACTGGAAGCTGTGCCCTTACACAAAGAATCTCGGCGAGATACAAACACTTCTCAGAACCGTGGAGATAAATGATCTGTCCAGGTCTGAACCCCTGAAATAATCTGTCGAGTTTTTCATCTCCGAAATAGAGTTTTTGGGGGGAGTTGTCAAGAGTGGGATGGGTGAAACGTATAGGTAGATCAGTTCCTTCACATACCGCCTTCCGCATCTCTCCTAATGTATCTGTCGGTCGCATGATACTCGATACTGGGCGGTTAGGTTACTTAGGTGTGTGAGATTGCAGAAACTACTTTAGCTTCGGATAAAGCGTCCATCCCTTTAATCAGGAGGTTTTGAGTGCTTTGGGTAACCACTTATATGCTCGAAGAGTATCGATCCAGTCCCCTGAGGTGGATTCATTGCCCTCTGAGATCACGGATGAGGAATCGTTCGTTAAGCTCTCGGAAGCAGCTCTGGAGTGCCGTGTCAGGAGGTCTGGAGATTCCGTCAAGCTCAAGTTGAGGACTCCAAGAAGACTCTACACCCTCAAAGTATCTAGCTCAAGGGCTGAGGAGATATTGAAGAGGCTGACCTGCGCGATCGTGGAAGCGTAGGGCAGCTACACCCCTTAGCCTCCATGAGCAGTCGGAACTAATGTAAGGGTGTCCCCTGCCTGAACTGGGGTCTCAAGTCCTCCTAGAAGTTCTACCTCAACCTCATTAACGAGGATTATCATGCTGGACCTCAAGCCGAGATCTGTCTTCTTGTTGACGATAGACCTCAATGCAGGCTTTTGAGCGAATAGGGCTTCAAGCACGCCTCTCACGTCTGCTCTCTCAGTGATCTCGATCTCAACCTTATCCACGCCTGAAGCCCATCTAAAGGCTCCTAGAAGCCTCACCTTAACAGTGCCCAAGAATGGTGTCCTAGCCAACAAGTTCCGAGACGATGGTTTCGGCTGTGCTCAAGGCCACCTCGGCCACTCTCAGGAGTTCCGATTTCTCTACTACCCCCTCAATCCCTGAGAGGTCTCCTGCCATCCTCCTCATCCTGAGAAGAACCCCAACCGGAGGCTCAATCTTCTGCATCTTCCCCAAAGCTGCTTGGGTTACGGCAAGCTCCAGATGTTCTGGTTGACCCACAGCGTACTGGATGGCCAACTGAGCCTTCTTCAACGCCAAAGCCACCAGCTCCAGTATGGAGTCAGAGGTGTTCAATTCCTCCGTAAGGGAGAGGTCTACCTTGGCCTCTCTCAAGTAGCGTAGAGCCCATGCTTTATCAGGTTCCGTGCAGAGGCTGCGCTTCAACTAGTTCTCACACAGACTAGGTCGAGGCCTCCTCGTCCGCAGTCCAAGATAAAAGGCATAAGGGAGCTAGAGGTTCGGCCAGTCTACTGGCGTCCTCCAGCTGAAGCAGGCTTCTTCTAAATGACAGGAAGGGTGCTCTTCTCAGCTTGACTTCGTCAAGGTTATCTCGATCGTCGAGACCGACCTGGTGCCGCCTTCCTGCATGGGGATGTCCTCGGTCCCGAGGTTTACCCGCTCGACCTTAAGGTTCTCCATGAACCTACGTCTGGTTATCTCCGCGACGTCCACCGCGGTCGTTATTGCCTGACCCCTCGCCTTGAGGGTAACCTCCTTCGTATCTCCTGAGCCGAAGAGGGTTATCACGGCCAGTACATAGTTCATGGTGGGTTTGCGTCCTATGAACACTGTATTCGGTTCCTTTGACATGGCATTCATCCTCCAACGAGATTGTGGTGAGAGTCTTATGCTGCACAATATGTATTTAAACGCTTTCTGGAAGGGGGTGCTGCCTACTTGCCTCTCTCCTCTTCAGGCGGGGCGACTGCGGCTGGCGCCATCATGTGTTGCTTTCGATGCTCTTCAACACGCTTAAGCCCGGTCAAGTACCCGGCGATCCTGTTCCTCATCCTCTTAGTCCTTATGTCCACATACTGAGCTACCAGTTGCTTATTAGCCTCGAAGTCCATCGTGACCTGTTCCCTGTGCTTCTGTAGCAGCTCCTCTGCAACCTTCTTGATTACGGACGCCCTTACCTTGCCCAAGATTCTTCATTCCACTTCTGGAGTACTCTGGAGCCAGATAGACTCGATGTCGCGACTAAAAATGTTTGGGTTCCAAATTCTCGCATCTGGGGGTCCTAATATTGTTTGAATACGGACTCTTGACTTGTTTGAAGGCTTCAATCAGCTTCAAGCGCTTCCGTGAAGAATTCTTAAATACAAAGCAATTTCTTCGGTAATCCGTGAACTCCATGACTGAGGGTGACCTCTCAACGGCAGCAGTACACCGGCTTATCGAGAGGGCGGGTGCAGCAAGGGTAGGGGATGGCGCTGTAGAAGCATTGAGAGAAGTCCTTG
>JAWCLX010000030.1:4620-7580 GCA_038850385.1 Bathyarchaeia archaeon
AGATAAGCAAGGACGCGATTGAGCTTGCTTCTCATGCCAGGAGGAGGACGGTGAGGGCAGAAGATATCAAGCTTGCGGCGAAGAGGTTCTCAAAGGCGTAGCCGGTTTCAGATTCCCTGAGGACCGAACCCTGCACCTGCTCGTCGAGCGAATGCAAATGTATTTAACGGAAATACGGTGGTTGAGTAGTGTGCTCCGGTAGTATAGCCCGGTCAAGCAAAGCCGAAAGTATGACGGCCTCTCGAGCCGCCGACGCGGGTTCAAATGCAGAGACCATTTCTGCTGGAACTCCCGCCCGGAGCACTAAACCGCGGTGATGCCTGTCAGATTGAGAAGCCTAGTCATGGTGACAGGGACACCGGGCGTAGGAAAGACAACTGCCTGTAGAATACTGGCTAGAAGACTGCATTGGAGACATGTGGACTGTGGAAGACTGGCGCTGAGAGAGGGCTTCACGATCAGGTATGACGAGTCCGCCCGCACCTACCATGTTGATCTGAAGGGACTTTCAAGAGCGCTCAGGAATGTTGTGGAAAGGCTGGGATCCGGCATCATACTCGAAGGACACCTAATCCCCTCTCTGGAGGATCTTGCTCCTTCCAGAGTCTTTGTCCTCAGATGCGACCCGAGACGGCTACTCACGAGGCTCAGACAGAAGGGATACCCAAGAGAAAAGATCGCCGAGAACATTGGCGCTGAGATCTTGGACGTCTGTCTAAGCGAGGCTGTCAGGTCATTCGGTGTCCGAAGGGTCTGCGAGATAGATGCCTCTGAGAAGGATCCCTTAGAGGTTGCATCGACAATGCTCAGCATCTTGAGGGGAAGAGTCAGATGTACTCACTCCCATGTAGACTGGATCAGCAGACTCGACAGTGAAGGTGGACTTCAAGAGATTCTATCCTACGTTGAGGGAGGTTATCAGACTGGGCGGAGCCGAATGTAGCGCAAAGACTCCTAGACCTGACAGGAAGAAGTATGGAATAGTAAAGTGCACTGGATGTGGCAGGCTACAGTTAGTTTTGGCGGCGGCCAAGTCACACATATGCTCCTACTGCAACAAAAGGATGAGGCTCAAGAGCCCTGCAGGCGCTATCTCCTTTGTCAGCACACCTCGTGAGGCTCTGAGAACAATAATGGAGCTTAAGAGCAGACGAGTCCTGTAGATGCTCCCACATGTTTCTGCCAAAGTGATAAAAGGAGCCTGGCCGTAATGAGTCTGTGGTTATGCTTGAATGTCGTCAGTCGCGGAAAGGAGATTTAGAGAAGAGCTTACATCCCTACTCCAGAAACTGGTAAGCGTCCACACATCTGCAGGCAAGACCTATACGGGCATACTCTGCGGGGTGGACGCGAATACTCTTAGCGTATGCTTGGCTAATGTGAAGGATGAATCTGGAGCAGAGGCCGGAAGGGTCTTCATCAATGGCAGAGCGATCTTGGAAGTTTGCGGACTTGAGATGCCCTTCGACCTCCGAAGCCTCGCGGAGAGGCTTGAGAGAGTATTCCCGAAGATGGTCAGGATCGTTGAAGAAGCCGGGGTCATAGTTGTCATGGACAAGATCAGGGTCACTGAGAAAGGATTGATAGAAGGCAGAGGTCCTGCTGCCGAGCGGGTTCAAAGAGTCTACGAAGAGTTCATGAGGGAGAGGGAGAAGTCTGCCTGACTATTCCCTCTTCACCCCGAACTCATGGCTCGGACTGCCGAGAAGTTTCTGTATCGCCTCGACGGCCCTATCCAGTCTTGAAACGTCAAAGGCCAGTCCGAGGAGTCTCGACAGGAAGTCGAGTGCCACCCTAGCAGCCAGGACATCAGGATAGAGGCCTAGAGTCTCTACGAGTATGCAGCATCCGCGCATACCCCGAAGTCTGCCCAGGCCTAGTAGCAGCCCTGCGGCCCCATAGACCCTCCCCTGAATAGTTGAGGCGCCTAAGAGAGTAGCCTCCGCAAGAGTCTGCGTGTCCGTGGCTGTGCAGAAGATCTTTGGTGAGTCCACAGGTGGTTCCCTCTTAAGGCCTCCGACAGTCACGATATTCCTGCAACCGAGGCTCTCTATGATGTCCAAGATCTTCGATGAGAGCTCATACTGGCCTTCAACAGTGAGTGCCTGAGAATTACCATAGAGAATAATGAGGTCTTTCCCGGTTCCGGTCTTCGCGAAGTACAGTTCATTCATGGGCGCCCTGACCTCGCCATCATCGGTGGTTAAGGCTAAGGGCTGGAAAGAGGATGAGTGAAGTATGCAGAAACGTCTCGCTTGGACCTCCCTTATCAGGTGAAGCCCGGCTATGCTGGCCACGAAGCCTATCCCTGGCAGCGCCTCCACTAGTACAGGATTGTTCAGCTGCGGACTGTCAGAGAAGGATGTTACGATCACCCTTGCCTGGCTCCTCCCAAATCAGGCCTCCATCAGCGGAAAGGTTTCAGGGCTGCCGTTTGATTCTCAGAACTCCTCCCTGCGCAAACCTGTCCTTTCGCATCTCGTTGAATTCAATCCAGACGAGCTCCTTAGAGACTCCGAGTATCTTCGTAAATGCCTCTGTGATAGCTTCGGCAAGCTTCTCTATCTGGTCTTGACTTCGCCCCTCAACAAGGTTGACTTGAACAAATGGCATCTATGTCACCGAGAACAGAGTTACTTGTCCACCCGCTTAACAAGTTTCCGAATCAGCGTAATTCACATAAGGTTACGCTCGTCTAGAGGCGGGGAGAGGGCTTGATTTGAACGGCACTTCTTCAGCTGGAAGCTGCACTGTTTTCGAAGTGACGGACAAGGACGTTCTCGGACGAGTGGGGAGACTTCACACCAAGAAGGGCGTTATCGAGACCCCATGCCTCCTTCCTGTGATCCACCCGAGCAGTCAGTCAGTGCACCCCTCGGAGATGTGGGAGATGGGATTCAAGGGGGTGATGACTAACGCCTACTTGGCCTACAAAGCCTTCGGTCCTGAAACAGAAGTCA
>JAWCLX010000030.1:7600-9652 GCA_038850385.1 Bathyarchaeia archaeon
TGGTGGCCACAGACTCAGGAGCCTACCAGATACTCACCCATGGTGGAATAGAGCTGAGTCAACCAGAGATAATAAGATTCCAAGAACGTTTAGGCTCTGACATAGCCGTCATCCTGGACATTCCTACAGGCTTGACCACGAACAGAGAACGGGCGGAGAGGACAGTGACAGAGACTATAGAGAGAGCTGACGAGGCCATCCGCATCATCGAGAGGAGTGACGTCCTCTGGGTTGGGCCCATTCAGGGGGGCATCCACCTAAGCTTGGTGGCGAGATGTGCAGAGGCTATGGCTAGGAGGCCTTTCCAGATCCTCGCCCTAGGAAGCCCAACACAGATAATGGAGCAGTACATGTACCGCGAGCTTCTTCAGATGATCCTGACATGCAAAGAACATATCCCGCCTTGCAGGCCCCTACACCTCTTCGGAGGAGGCCACCCCTCGATGCTAGCCTTAGCCGTCGCCCTGGGATGCGACCTATTCGACTCAGCATCCTACGCGATATATGCGAGGAAGGGAAGGTACCTCACAGTGAACGGGACCCTGAAACTTGAAGACCTGGAATATCTGCCTTGCTCATGCAGCGTCTGCAGCAGAACCAGCCCCAAAGACCTTGCCGATTCCCCTGAATTCGAGAGGACCAGGGAACTATCGATCCATAACCTTTACGCATGCTTGGAGGAGATGCGGAGAATCAGACAGAGCATAGTTGAGGGTAGGTTATGGGAACTGGTGATGCAGAGGGCGAGATCTCACCCTAAAATCTTTGAATCAGTCCTTGAGCTCAGCGAGCACCGCAGGCTTCTTGAACGCCACTCGCCATTCTCGAAGAGGAAGGGTATCTTCTATTTCGACCGGCTGGATCTTAACCGACCTGAGATCTTCAGATTTCAAGACCGTGTGGTTAAGGAATATTCTCAGCCGTCAAAAGCCAAGATACTGCTGATGTTGCCGCGGCCCCGAACCAAACCCTTCAGCCTCGATAGGAAGGTCAAGAGTCTGATAGCGCCTATCGAGCGTTCTGGAGCATTCCACGTCTGCTTCTACGTGGAGCCTTACGGAGTGGTCCCCATGGAGCTGTGCGAGGTCTACCCTGTAGCGCAGACTGAGGTCAGCAACTGCTCAGATGCAGATACGGCGGGAAACGCTGCGGAGCAGATATCAAGGTACATCAGGAGTTCCAAGTATCAGCGGGTCATATTCCACGCCCCGGCTGAAGCCTGGTCAAGGAGAATCACGTCGAAGGTTAGAAGTGCCTGTCTGGAAACCGGAAAAAAGCTGATGATCAACCGCTGCGGCACGGATCCTTGGGGTCCTGAACCTATGGATAAGCTGCACTCAATACTTAGGAGAGCTCAACGATGCTGCGGCGACGCCTAAGCATGGGGGGCCTGTCCACCATAATGGTTTGCTGGCGCACTCTCACGTTGCTGAGGAACAGATGAATTGTCTTGAACTACTACACGAACATGCATTGAAGCGATCTATGCGTCTGCTTCATCCTTTGTTCAATCTCAGCTTCGATCTCGTTCGCATCCCTCTCTAAGTCGGAGACGTTGACTCTGATCTTGTGCAGCTTACCGATCGTTCTGATGGCTACCGCCGCGGCGGCTGGGTCAGGTCTGGAAGCGGAGGCATACGGCAGAATAGCCAAGGCTGGGAAATCACGTATCTCAAACTCGCTCAGCATAACTGCTAGCGGGCCATAGACAAATAGTTCCTCTTCAAGTCTTGGCGGGTTGAGTGTCTTGGCTCTGGCCTGATACGCCCTAGTGTGCACGATCCTGAGAGGCGAGTCTCCTCTCCTGAAACTCGAATCTAGGCCACCTATCATTATCGCCTCACCGAATCTCTCTCTTGTCACCCATGAAGACATAGCCTTGAGAAACTCAGACTCTTCGCTCTTATGGGGTGAGAACTCCAACTTCGCGATGACCAGTCTGCCTCTCCTGTATATCTCAAACGGCGTGACGAGAGTCTCATTCGTCGAGTTTACGAATGGGGGAGGGTGCTCCACCTCGATGAATCCAATCCTCTTGGCGTGGAGTGCATG
>JAWCLX010000030.1:9662-12648 GCA_038850385.1 Bathyarchaeia archaeon
ACAAGGAATGAGGTCGCAATATACCCTGTCTCCCCAATCCCATGGAAGCCTGTGATGAATGTTAAGCCCCTATAGTTACCCTTGACGACATTGATCTGAACAGTCAATTCTGAGCCCAGTTCTGCACGGTTGCCCCAAGAGTAACCCTCTGATTAAAGTATTTCTGAGAATTTCGGCGTGTCATGCAGCTGGGCTAAGCACCGACCTCCACGGTTTATTAGGAGTCAGGTTGAATAGTGAAGCCTCCGTAGCAAAACTTGAGTGTTCGAGACTTGAGACTCACATTCTTGGGTGCGTGTAGGGAGGTGGGCAGGTCAGCAGTGGCCGTTGAGGTTGGCCTGAAAAGATACCTCTTCGACTATGGAGTCATGATGAACGGCTCCATTGGCTTCCCGACGCATATCTCACCGAAAGACCTAGACGCGGTCTTTCTGTCGCATGCCCATCTAGATCACAGCGGACTACTCCCGCTCTTCTACCTGCGGCGGCGTCTACCATTATATGGGGTCGCTCCAACCTTCGAGTTCACACGTCTGCTCATCAAAGACTTCCTTCATCTCAGCGGGTACTTCCTTCCATACGAGTATGTTGATCTCGAGGCGATGATGGAGAACTGCGCATCGATCCCTTATGGAAAGGAGTTTGATCTTGCAGGGGTGAAGGCGAAGCTTCTTAATGCAGGGCATATACCTGGCAGCTGCCAGATCCTAATTGAGGCTGAAGGCAAGCGCCTCCTGTACACCGGAGACTTCAACCCTAATGAGACGAAGACTTTGGGGGCTGCAGACCGAGACTACGGCGACGTTGATGTTGTAATAACTGAGTCAACGTATGCTAACACAGACCATCCTGACAGGTTATCAGTCGAGAGAGAGTTCGTGTCAGAGGCAGCAGAGGTCGTGGAGAGGGGAGGGGTTGCCTTGGTCCCTGCATTCGGGGTTGGGAGATCCCAGGAGATCGCGACTGTCCTCGCTGCACACAACTTCAAGTATCCAGTCTTCATGGATGGAATGGCGCTCGACGCGACTGAGATACTCATGAGCCATTCAAGCTCACTTAGGGACGAGGATCTCTTCAAGAAAGCGGTGAAGAAGACTATCTGGATAAGCAGTTGGAATGAAAGGAGGAAAGCCGTGAGGACACCTTCTGTCATAGTCTCACCCGCTGGTATGCTTAAAGGAGGTGCAGCAATGTTCTACATGGAACAGATAGCCAAGAAGAAGAACAATGGAGTCTTCTTGGTAAGTTTCCAGATACCGGGAACTCCTGGAAGCATCCTGCTCGAGAAGAAGAGATTCATGATCCAAGGTAGGTCGAGAAAAGTTGAAGCTGAAGTCAAACAATTTGACTTCACATCTCATGGAGGTCGGAGCGACCTGGAGGCTCTGCTGTCGAGACTCGGAGGGGAGGTAAAGATCTTCACGGTGCATGGTGAGGAGGCTAACTGCGTCAGGCTTGCGAATTGGGCTTCTAAGGAATTGGGTCTTGAGGCCTACGCGCCTAAGCCTGGTGAGAGATTTGAGGTATGAGCAGCCCGGCCATCAGGATCCTCTGGAGGACACGCTGTCTCGTCCCGATGTTCGGTGGCTTGACACGGCTATGTGCGTGGTGAGAAATTCTTTTTCAGCTCCTAAATGTTGAGTGAGCTCGAGAATGTGTCTATTGATGAAGGAGTGACCACACCGTCCCTCTGACATGTGAGCAAATGACGCAAGAATGCGAACATCTGGACAATCCTACGCGCTGGGCGTGCAAACTCTGAGACCGGTTATGCGGGATCTGGACCGGAAAGAAAGCTGGAGGAGGGAGGTGGGGTAGACTGCAGCACTTCAAAGCTAGGATCGACCATATCATCCCCCAAGCGTGGACGCTATGCCTGACAGGGATACTCATCCTTTCCTTGAAGGGATCAGGGGCTCAACGTGAGCTCCTGACCATGTTCCCTGAGACGCCTGTCGGAGCCTCACTGAACTCACTGGTATTCATACTCCCGCTCTTTCTCGCAGCTGTCATTATCCTCCTCCTCATCAGGACTGGACGTGTAGACGTCGTCAAGTTCCTGGTGAGGGGGTCTCTTGTCTCGGTGACCTTCTCCTTGATACTCTGGTACGCATGGAAGATGCTGGAGGTCACCCCGCCATACTTCTCCGACCCATATCCCTTTGTGATGGCCGCGGCTTCCATAACTTCAGCGATTCTGTTCTTCATGTACAATAGGGGTGGGCTGACACGTACTCTCTCCATGGCTTCTGTAGGCGCGTTCATAGGATCCTTTCTAGCACATTCAATCCCCTTTCTCTCGGCAGTAACACTCCTAGGAGCCCTGGCTGTATACGACATTCTGTCCGTCTATAAGGGTCCGATTGGCAGACTGGTCAAGAGGATGGAACTAAAAGACTTCGAAGGGGCTGTCTTCACGGTCAGGGATGTCGAAATCGGCATGGGTGACATCGTCTTCTACTCGATGCTAGTCTCTGTAGCCCTCTTAGACTTCGGCATTCCATGTTACTTGCTCTCCTCAATTGGCACGTTGCTCGGGGCTTTCCTAGGGATAAAAGTCTTGGAGACTAGGGACTACTTTCCAGGTCTGCCTCTGGCAATATCGGTTGGGCTCTTCATGATGCTTACGTCAGCCCTTCTGACTGGCCAACTAGTCTGGTAGAGTCCCCGAGGTTGGGTAGTAGATTGAAGCTGGGAAGACCGGAGTAAGCCTCTGTCCCTGCATGAAAATTCAGAAAAGCGTATTATGGATGGAGGAGCCCATTCGCCATAGGGGCGAGCCTATGCTGGAAAGGTTCAATCTTCTCATATCGACCTCGCGTGGAAACGAGCGTAACGCATGTCGGGAGGCTTGGTATCTGCTGAACGAGTTGGGTGATAGCTGTCCGGAAGTAGACGTCACCCCCGCTGTGGGACTCGTTGCGGCACATACTTCACTTGACCCGTTGGAGGCCACCTCAAGGCTGCGAGACATCTTCCACTCAAG
>JAWCLX010000031.1:0-12487 GCA_038850385.1 Bathyarchaeia archaeon
CATTACGCGTAGTCGACTGCTCGCTAAGGGGCTCCCCCTCACTGAGGTGACTAGGAGGCTCTGCAAAATGCTCGGGGTGGAAGCCGAAGTCCTGCCGGCGACAGACGATCCTGTAAGAACGAAAGTGGAGACTGAGGAAGGGGTTCTCAGTTTCCAGGAGTACTTTGTGAAGAGGAGGTTCGAGTCGAATTTCAGAGGTGTGGCGTTTGAGGGTTCAGAGTCTGCCCGGCCTAGTCCTGAAGTTCTCAAGGCCCTCAAGGCGGCTCGAGGCATAGTCCTTGCTCCGAGCAACCCAGTCGTCAGCATCGGCTGCATACTCTCAATACCAGGCATCAAGCAGGCGATAGTAGAGTCTGAGGCCAGGAAGGTGGCGGTCAGCCCCTTGATCGCTGGGAAGGCTGTCAAGGGTCCGGCTGACCGAATGTTGAGAGGTCTGGGCGTGGAGTCGACCGTCGCTGGCGTAGCCTCACTCTACAGAGGCCTCATAGACACCTTCATAATCGATAAGGAGGACTCCCAGCTCGCAGAGCCTATCAGGAGGCTTGGGATGGATGTCGTTGTGGAGGAGACCTTGATGAGTACACTCGAATCTAGGGTGAAGCTGGCTGCAGCTGCTCTACGCGCACTAGAGGCCTGACCCCTTTGCAGCCCTGCGCCATCATACCTGTCAAGAGGCTGGCATACTCGAAAGCCAGGCTCTCACCATCACTCGGCCCGAGTGAGAGGAGGGATCTGACGCTTAAGATGCTGAGGCATGTCTTGGATGTGGTTACTGATGTTGCTGGGGGCGTGGTAGTCACAGGATCTGACAGGGAGGTTGAAGAGGCCTCGAAGGAATTCGGCGCCTCCTTCGAGCTTGACCAATCGAACTCACTCAACAGAGCGATAAGGCAGGCTATCAGACGCTGCGTCGTCAGGGGATTCGACTCTGTTCTAGTAGTCGCCGCCGACCTCCCTTTACTCTCAGCCTGTGAGCTCAAGAAGATGATGGATGATACTGGTGGAGCGTCGATAGTGATCTGTCCATCCAAGGACTGCGGCACCAACGCACTGTACCTTTGCCCACCCGGATCGATCCAGGTGAGTTTCGGTCGAAGGAGCCTTATCAGCCACCTCAAATCAGCGATGAGCAGTGGCAGAGGGTTCAAGCTCTACTGGTCGCCAGGTCTGGCTTTCGACGTGGATACAGTCGCAGACCTGAAGCTGCTTAGAGGGAAGGGATCCCTCAGGTCCTGGAGTTAATCTCACTGGCCGGTTGTTGGTTCAAGGATCGCGTCGACGATCTTCCTCTTCTTAACTAGGTCCACAATGATCCCGATGATGACTATCTCGAACCATGCCTTCAGAAGTATAGCGATCACGACTGCATCTGTGAATCCTGCCGCTATCTGCGTAGGCAGCATCAGCCTCGTCAGCAATCTCAGGACTATGTATGTCCAGAAGCATTCTGGAAGGTATCCGAGTACCACGGCGACGAGTGGCCGAACCTTCCTTCCCAACAGGCCGAAGAAGAGGCCTGAGAGAGCCTTGCCGATGAAGAAGCCGACGAAACCTAGGAAGGGTCCAAGCCAACCTAGGACGCCGAAGTAGTAGTATGGGGCTAAACCTACAAGGGCGCCTGTGAACATTCCAAGGGTCGGGCCGAGATAGACCGCCACTATAGCTGTGGCGAGATGTGAGAAGTCGAGGGCGACCTGAGGATGGAACCTCCCCACATACATTGAGATGAAGGCCAGAACATTCCCGAGCGCAGCCATCGAGGCCATCAATGCGACGCTCTTCGTCGTCGAGAATGGGCTCACATACTCCTTCATCTAGGCGGCTTCCTGAAATTACTTCAGGCCTGAAGATATTTAAGATGAGATGACGCCGGCGCTAAGGCGGGGGCTGGGCCCGTCTCCTGTCGATGACATCCAGTGTTGAGGGGCCTGTTCCAATCAAGACGACAGGCCTCCCTGTCTCCTCCTCCACCTGCTCGACAAACCGGACAGCCACCTCAGGTAGATTCTCAAACTTTCTAACGCCACGGGCCTCCGGGGATATCAGGTCAACCTTTGTCAAGGCGAGCTGTGTAGCCCCATTCAGCATGACCGCGCGGCGTGCAAGGTCAAAGTTGAATGGTGCTGCTCGACGCTCCCTCCGCGTGACAGTCCCGTACTCGATCCACCCCCTCTTCACGGCCTCCTCTCTGCTCAGTTGACCTTGAAGCTCACCCTCCCCCACCCTTGTCACGAAAGACTTGAAGACGAGTGTGACCTCTGAAACCTTGGTTGGGCCGAGGCCGATGTCAGAGCATACCGCTGAGGCGCAGACATCCTTGGAGGTGCAGTAGGGATATGTCCCATGGTAGAGGGAGAGGAATGTTCCTTGGGTCCCCTCAACCAGGACGGTCCCCCTGTCATCCAGAGCCCTGTTCACCTCGCCGGCGACGTCGACGATGTACTTGGAGAGTTCAGGGATCTCCTCAGCTATCTTAGCCCTCCTCAGCGCCCTGTCGGCGTTGCATGCACCGACCCCGCTCTTAGTAGATCCGACTCTTCTGGATAGATGGTCTGACTCTGCCTCAGCCTGGATATGTTTCTGCTCTATCACCCCGCATCGACGGTCCAGCCCTATCCTCCCTTCAGTATTCGTTAAGGCTATCTCCTTCACCAGGATGTTCGGGTCTACAGAGACACCTGGCCCGATGAGGAGTCTGCTCCTCTGGCTTGGGAAGCCGCTTGGAACCATTCTGAGCGAGTAGACCCTGCCGTCGAACTCCACAGTGTGTCCAGCATTAGGTCCAACCCCTCCTCTCGCGACTACAGCCGGTCTATCCTTTAATGCCAGGTACGCTACAATCTTCCCTTTACCCTCATCTCCGAAGAACCCGCCTACAACGACGTTGCACGGCATCAGTGTACTCCTCAGGGAGGCTTTCGAGTGAGGTGCCTCTAAAAGGCTTGTTGTGGATGCAGAAGCATCACTGCACTGCTCTCTCATCTGCTTGACCAAATCCTCTATAAGATTCATCAGGTCCTTTCACGAGTGTAGTGGTGGTGTGGTTGTCTGAGAGGCAGCAGCCGAAGGCCCGTTTCTCCACGAGGCTGCCGGACGGCGACTTCCTGAGCTTCGCAGTCTGGCCTGGCAAGTCAGATCCTTCTGCGGAGGTCTTCACAGTTCAGGTCAGACGCTTGAAGGAGGATGTATGGGAGACCGTTGGGAGGCTTGCCGTTTACAGGACCCCGGATGGCCGGTACTCGATGCTTCCTGAGAGGGGTAGATTGCAGGCAAGACAGGATGAGCTGGGAGAGTGAAGGCGAGGTTTGAGGCGTGATCTTCAGGCGACGTTGAAGATGGGTCAGTCTGTCGTGTCTGCGTTCTGAGGTGTCTTTGATGCTCAAGTACATCTTCATAACTGGAGGCGTGATGTCTGGGATAGGCAAAGGTGTGACAGCCGCCTCTGTCGGTAAGATCCTGCAGTCTAGAGGATTAGCGGTTACAGCGATCAAGATAGACCCATACCTGAATGTCGATGCTGGAACGATGAACCCGTACATTCACGGTGAAGTCTTCGTCACAGAGGATGGGGGCGAGACTGACATGGATCTGGGTACGTACGAACGGTTCCTGGACGTGAACATCTCGAAGGAACATAACATCACGACAGGCCAGATCTATCTGACGGTTATAGGGAGGGAGCGTAAGGGTGAACTCCTAGGCAGATGCATCCAGATAATACCGCACATAACTGATGAGATCAAGGACAGGATAAGGTCGATTGCGAGGAAGAGCAAGGCAGACTGCGCTATCATCGAGATCGGGGGGACGGTAGGGGATATTGAGAGCCTCCCTTTCCTTGAGGCTGCAAGACAGATGAGGCTTGAGGAGGGCCAGAACAACGTCCTCTACATCCACGTCACTTTAGTCCCGGTCCTGGATGTGGTTGGGGAGCAGAAGACGAAGCCTACACAGCACAGCGTCCAGGAGCTCAGGAGGATCGGGATACAGCCAGACGCTGTTGTCGTCAGGAGCCAGAGCGCACTCAAGCCGGAGCCGAAGAGGAAGATCGCTCTCTTCTGCAACATAGAGGAGAGGGCTGTGTTCACCTCGCCTGACATGAGGAGTGTCTACGAGCTGCCGTTGATACTTGATGATCAAGGTCTTGGAGCGTACCTGTCTGAGCGGATGCTATTGAAGTCCAGGAAGCCTGACTGGAAGGCGTGGAGGATGATGCTGCAAGGATTCCTTGACCCCAAGTATGAGGTGGAGATCGCTGTATGCGGGAAGTACGCTGAGCTGGCCGACTCGTACGTGAGCATAAATGAGGCGCTGAGGCATGCAGGAGCCGCTAACAATGCCTCTGTCAAGATCAACTGGGTGGAGACAGAGATCTTTGAGGAGGACTCTTCGAGACTCAGAGATCTTGAAAGGTACGATGGGATACTGGTGCCAGGAGGCTTCGGGGCCAGAGGGACCGAGGGAAAAATAGCAGCGATCTCCTGTGCACGCCAGAGGAATATTCCTTTTCTCGGGATATGCTTCGGATTCCAGATGGCGATAGTAGAGTTCGCCAGGCACATAGGCCTGGTTGGAGCGAACTCTACTGAGATAGATCCTGATGCTGAACATCCTGTCGTAGACCTTATGCCTGAGCAGCACTCAGTCGACCAGAAGGGTGCTACTATGAGGCTTGGCGCTAATGAGATAGTCCTATCCCCTGGCACACTCGCCTACAGGCTCTACAGGAAAAAGGTCATATTCGAGAGGCACCGCCACCGTTACGAGGTGAACCAGAACTACCTCTCAAGATTGGAGGAGGGCGGGCTTGTCTTCTCAGGCAGAAGCCCTGACGGTTCACGGATGGAGATCCTTGAGATGCCGGGGAGACTCTTCTACTTGGCTACACAGTTCCATGGAGAGTTCAAGTCTAGGCCTGTGAGGCCTGCCCCAACCTACAACGGATTCGTCGCCGCCTGCCTTGAGAGGGCTACCGCAACAAAAAGAAAGTAGCAGCTGAACCACAACAAGACTCTTAAGTCTGTGAGAGTGGGCACATCATCCTCTCTCCAGAACTCAATAATTGTGCTGAGTCTGTTCACCGAATTTTCTGGATCAGGTCCATCCGAGACATTCCTGACGCTTGAGGAATCCTGGTCCTGATCGCCCTGACTATCGGTAATGCGAGGACGGCGCCTATCATCACTTGGCCGACGTTCACAGGCACCTCGACCAACGCTGCTACACCAAGGATCAACTGCTCATACAGGAAGTAGCCTGTCACCATGACCGCGCCACCAGCCAGAACCGCCAATATCTCCCAGCTGAGGCCTGGATCGCGTCTGACTGGTATGTAGATGGCTGAAGCGGCAGCGATGACGGCTAATCCAACCCAGAACGCTAAGGGCACATCGACCTTGAAGCCTGTCTGAGTCGGCGGCAGAGTAAGTGAGAACTCCACAGATCCCGTGTAGTAGCCTGCTCCCGCAGCCAAGATGATGATAGCCAATGCCGCAGCCGTCGAGCCTATCATCACTCTACTCATCCGCCGGCCTAGGTAGACTTCTCTACCACCGAGATAGCCGACGACTGCTCCTTCAACACCCTTAATCAAGAGAGTGGCTGGAGCGAACAGCGTGTAGCCTAGAGCTAGATCAGCGATCATAGATCCGATGCCTGCTGAGAGGCCGCCAACCAAGCCGCCGCAGAGAAGGGCGCAGACGTAAATGGCGGTCTCACCGACGTTGAAGTACCCTTTAGTCGCGGGTACGCTCACAGTGAAGAATGATGTCGCGACCGCTATCACAGCGGTGAAGACGGCTACGAGGCTGAGCTGCCTTGTTCTCGCTGCGCCTCTACCTTTCACTACTCCACCACCAGAACGTGGACGCTTCTAGACTGTAGCTTACTATTTGAGTGTCCAGCAACCTATTATCCTCTACTGTATGGGGCGCCTCAGACTTGCTCTTGCAGATCGCTGAGAGGTTCAGATCACTGGCCAGAGAAGATTTTCGCATACTCGCTGTGACTGAACTGTTGATGAAACACTACGAGTATGTTCCTGTCGAGGAGATCCTCCGATTCTCCAGACTCAGGGATGATGAGGTGCTTTATCGGCTCAGGAATCTGTCAAGAGACAGGCTGCTTGTGAGCTCCACGAAGACCCTGCCTACTGGTCGAGGATACGTGTTGACAACGCTGGGGTATGATGCCTTAGCCCTACGCGCTCTGGTCGACCGTGGGAAATTGGAGGCGATAGGCAAACCGCTGGGAGTCGGCAAGGAGTCTGACATATACGAGGCCCTGGACAGTCGAGGGAGACGGTGTGCTGTAAAGTTCCACAGGCTCGGCAGGACGAGTTTCAGGCAGACCATGAGGAAAAGAGGGTACACCGTCGGCCGCACACACATCTCATGGCTCTACCAGTCCAGACTCTCCGCTGAGAAGGAGTACACTGCACTCAAGACCTTGCACAAGGCTGGCGTGAGCGTTCCGAGGCCGATCGGCCACAACAGGCACACCATCGTTATGGGTGTAATCGAAGGGACTGAACTGAAATTTGCTGAGATGGAGGATCCTAAAGCGATAATGCTTGAGATCCTCAGAAACGTGAGAGTGGCCTACCTGAGAGCAGGCCTTGTCCATTCAGACTTGAGTGAGTATAACGTCCTGGTGAAGGCTGACGGCAAGGTGTTGATCATCGACTGGCCTCAGAGTGTGAGCGTAGATCATCCTAATGCCATGGAGAACCTCGGTAGGGATGTCTGCAACATCATCGACTGCTTTGAGAGGAAGGCTGGGATAAGTCTCTGTGAGGAAGCGGCGCTGGAATACGTTACTGGGAAGAGGAGAACTATCGCGGCCCAATCATTCAGTATGGGGCTGCATACTTGATCTCGGCCCTAGCTTACTTAAGGATTTGAGATGCAGACATAGAGGACATTGTTCCCTCTGACGATTATGTTCCCGAAGTTCGCTGAGGGCTCATCGCCCTTGTACTCGGTGGCGCCGTCGAGGATTATGTTCATGTGGCTGTCGCAGTCGATCATCTTGCCGCGGTACTCGACATGGTTCTTCAGTTTGACCGTGACCTCCTGATTCACCTTCTTGATGAGCATATTCAGAGGCTTCTTCGACGGCTCCAAACGCATCCCAATATCTGATGTCCGCGTCGAGTCACTATTAAAATCTTCTCAGAACTGCCACACTTAATAGGGCTGTCTGGGAGCCTCCAAAGTGTTGATGGATATGCCACAGCCCCCTACTGCACATTATAGGCTGCTGAGGTCGCCTAGGCTCCCGGAGACAGCGGCGCAGCTCCAAGCCTCATTCCGGAGAAGGGAAATGGTCATAGTCGCGGGGAACTGTCAGTGCCGCTACTCTGGGAGAGCTTCATCATCCTTGGGGCCGGGTGAGAGGGTTATCATCGTGAAGGGTGATGGGTCTGTCCAGGTCCACAGGCCCACAGGATATGAACCGGTCAACTGGCAGCCGCCAGGCTGCATGTTATCAGTCTCGCTTGATGGCGCACTCAGGATCAGGGCCTACCGTCCGAAACAGAATGAGACTCTAGACATTACCTTTGAGTCTGTGATGTTCATGGTGTCTCTCAGGCCAGTCGATAGGGCTGAGTTCAACCTTTACGTGAGTGAGGAGCAGATGAGGGACGCTCTAGTACTGGATCCGAGCCTACTCGAGGCCGGCCTGAGGCTGCTTGAATTCGAGAGGAAGGTTGAGCCGGGATTCATCGACTTCTACGGTAAGGATGTGGACGGTCGGCTTGTAGTAGTTGAGTTGAAGCGGAACCTCGCGGGAAAGGATGCGGTTCTCCAGCTGAAACGTTACGTCGATGCTGTGAGTGTCTCAACCGGGGTCCATGTCCGGGGTATAGTGGCGGCGCCAGGTCTGAGGTCAGGTACTCAGGAGGCACTTGCAGCCCTCGGGCTTGAGTTCAGGAAGCTCACTCCGAGAAGGTGTGCTGAGGTCCTGGAAAGGAGGAAGACACGGAGGATAAGTGAGTACCTGGATCCAAGTTTTTGAGAGGATTCTTAGATCCTGCATCGGGAACTGAACTATCCCCTTTTCGCTGTCTGCTGCTCCTGCACACCATTATTCAGGGTATCGAGAGCGATGAACCAGCCCACAGGCTTGTCCGGGATTATGTGCTGCGTCGTCTTCGGCGGGAGGACCCTGCCTGACAGGGCCGCCTTTACGACTTGGTCTTTATCGATCGAGTTGAATACTATCGCTCCAGCGTAACCCTCACTCCTCGCGAGTCTCTTAGCAGTCTCGATGTCTGGGGCGTATTCTATGCTGAATCTTCCGAGTAGAGAGTTCATGATGGTCTCTCTGGATGCTGAGAGGGGGTGCTGGGTGTCGTTGAGGACGAGTAAGGCTGCTTGCTGATTCTCAGCTGGCTTTGCGTCCTCCAGGTATGGCTGGAGTATCTTGAGGAGTTCTGTTCTTGATCCTCTGATTGCAGGATGCCATGTCTTGACTATGATCCGGTCATCGTCCAGGTACTTGATTTTGTGTGCGACGACCTTTGTGTATCCGAGGGCTCTTAGAGCGAGGATTCTGTGGTGTCCATCTATCACTATCAGGTGTCTCTCGTCGACTATTATCGGGTCTTTCTGGTAGCCGTCTGCGGCGAGCTGCTTCTTCAACTCCTCCAGTCTGAGGGGGTCTGTCTGCTCGTGTGGTTTGAGCTGTTCTATGTCCAGCATCGGTGGGGGTGTTTCCTGGGTCAACTTGTCTTCACTGGAGTCGGTGTTGGTGATGGTCTGATCTTTCTGGACGGCTTTGGTTACGTATACCGTATTTTAAGCTTTCGAGTACAAAATTGTACTTATCCACGTGTTTGACAGAAAGAAGAAAGGCGAAGACCAAACAGGCAGATTTTGGTCCTGACCTAAATCTAGAAGTTCTCGGTGATTCTTTAGGTGAAATTGAGGCGAAATTTCAGGTTTTCTGCTGTTTTTGTTTCTGTAGTGGCCTGTTGATGAAAAATGTCTAGGAAGGATTAAATATGGTTCGACGACTTTACGACCTTACGGGGAAAAATCCTGATGCCAAAACATAAAACAACTATGCAGATCGACGACAAACTCTGGAAGAAATTCCTCGGGCAAGTGATAAAGAAGCATGGGACAACAAAGAAGCAGAGCCAGGAACTGGAAGTCGCCATATCTGAATACCTTGAACGTCACAAGGAGGATAGCTAGATGAAAAAGCAAAGACCATTCGCTATTGCAATCGCATTAGCCTTGATCTTGACTTTTGGAGCAGTATCAAACGTTCATGATGCAAGTGCAATTGCAAATATCAACGTGGTACTGAGCCCCACAGTGCAAGACTTGGACAATACCCTCAATCAGTTCGGATATTATTCAGTACTGATACAGTCGATTGGGGGCTTCGTCGGTACAGTCACTTTGAACGCCTCCATAATCTCTGGGCCAAGCACCACCGCGAATCCTTCGCTCAGCTTCCCTAAGGGGAGCGTAGTCAATGTGCCGCTGGATGGACAGACCTTCACATACCTGATGGTTACTGTGGGAGGCGGGGTTGCTACGGGAGACTATACGATTCGAGTTAGAGCTCAGGCACCCACAGGCATATACAGTGATGGCACCGCCCAACTACGCGTGATCCAGTATGAGGCAGAGAATAAAGACTTCAGGCTCTCAAGCACACCTGGTAATGTTATTGATGTCGTTCCTGGTGGTTCAGGTGCACTCCAGATAAACGTTCAAAGCTTCACAACTGATCCAAACAAGTATCCGGTCGCTTTACTACTTGCTCCAAGCATACCCAGCTTGATAACGTACTCGTTTGACCCGCCCATCGTAAACGTTCTCGGCTACACGACTAACACCTCACTGCTCTTGATGACCTCGACCGCCCTGACTCAGGCTGGGAACTACACCTTTGTCATCTCTGGGTCGACTGCTGGTGGCGCACTGATTCATACTTGGGCCATCACTTTGAGAGTCAACGGCTTCTATATCGCGCCTTCACCGATGGCGAAGTCTGTGATACGTGGAAAGAGTACAACCTTCACTATAGGTGTCCAGTCGGTAGGTACATTCAGCTCCACTGTAACACTCACCACTATCGGTGTCCCGACTGGCATGACTGCGACATTGAATCCAGCTGCTGTCCTGCCTCCGCAGGGTGGATTAGCATCATCCATCCTAACGATCACGACAAGTGACTCGCTGGCTGAAGGCACCTACTACATAACTGTCAGAGGTCAGAGCGGAATGCTTCAAAGCCAGGAGTCTATCGCTATCAGTGTAGGAGACTTCACGATCTCAGCTACACCGACGCTGAAAACAGCAGAGCAGAATTCAACCGCGATCTTCACAGTGACAGGGAGCTCCTCAGACGACTACTCCGCCATTATGACTCTGAATGTTCAGGGGTTGCCTGCAGGGGTTACAGGCACCTTCAATCCATCATCGCTGCTGATACCTCCCGCTGGCTCCAACTCGTCAACACTAACCCTGACCATATCTTCTACAGCTCCGGTTGGAACCCATATGCTTAACATCAGCGGGACATCTGGGACACAGACACACTGGGTGAACGTCACACTTATCATCGTTGCTTCGACAGACTTCACGCTGACACTCAACCCAGGCTCAGTCACAGTCAGGAACGGCTCATCAGCATCAGCCACGATCAACGTGAACTCGATAAACTCCTTCAGTTCACCAGTGACATTGACTGTAGCGCTGCCTTCAGGTTCAGGTGCAACCGGATCGATAAGCCCGGCCTCAGTCACACCTCCACCTAATGGGATCGGTACAGCCACCCTGACGATCACAGCGGCAGCGTCAGCGCCGGCGGGAAGTGGAACAATGACGATCACCGGTACAAGTGGAACAAAGACCAAGGTTATAGTTGCAACCCTCACAATATCTTCAAGGGGAGGTGCCGCATGCATAATTGCGACTGCCGCATACGGTTCAGAGCTGGCTCCTGAAGTCTACTTCCTCAGACTTTTCAGGGACCAGTCTGTCCAGTCGACGTTCGCCGGAAACCAGTTCATGAAGGTCTTCAATGCTTGGTACTACTCCTTCAGCCCGACCGTTGCAGAACATGTAAAGAACAACCTAATGCTCAGAAACATCGTCAAGGCCGTCATCTACCCGTTGATCGGTTCGCTATACCTTGCGCAGTGGACGTACACAACGCTGAGCTTCGCCCCTGAGCTTGCAGTCGTTGCAGCCGGCCTCGTGGCCAGCAGCCTGATAGGTGCGATATACTTCACTCCAGCAGCCCTACTGGCTCTTGAGATCGCCAGAAGAAAGCGACTGGCCTTCCGTCTGCCGACCAAGATCCTGGCTTTAGCATGGCTTACCAGCGCCGCATTGATACTTGTCGCGGAGCTTTCATCAATCTCAGTATTGATGATGGCCGCGACCGCTGCGTTCGTGCTCTCAACGATAACCGTAGCCGCCAAGACCGTGGCAACTCAGACCCTGAGGATCCTCCACTAGTCGAAACTCTACTCCTTTTTTTTCATTAGACCCACCGGAGGTCATAAGCCTCTCCGGCTGCCTATTCTCGGATAGGGTTAAATCAGGTAGTCCTGAATCCTCCTGCTTGGTGGAGTCTGATGAGTGAAAGATCTAGGCGGCTTCTGGAGGAGATGATGAGGAAGCGCGGCTACATATATCCGTCATACAAGGTTCTGGCAGAGGATGATCCTGAGTTCCTTGAGACGTATGATAAGCTGTACGAGTTGGCTATGCTCAGGACACGTATCTTCCCCGAGAAGATCAAGGAGCTCTTCTTCATCTGCGCGATAGCGGCACGCAATCCTGGGGATGCTTCAGCGATGAGGAACCATATGAGGCGGGCTCTTGAGAGAGGAGCGACGAAGGAGGAGATCCTTGAGGCCCTCAAGTGTGCGCTATTCCCAGGAGGGGCCTTAAGCCTGCTCTACAGCATCAACACTCTGATCGAGGTTCTGAAGGAACGCGGCCCATCCATGGCTCAGGCCTAACTCAGCCACGCCTGGCTTTGAAACTCAAGACAGTTCGAACTGCAAATGACGGTGCAGCGATGTAGATCGTCACAGCCAACATGGCTGCGAGCGTAAATGCGACTACTGATGCGAATGCAGCGCTGAGAGGTTCGGCGAGCTCGTAGACGTATGCTGCGGCATGCACCACCATGACGAGAGGCGCTAGGAAAACTCTCATGACTGGCTGGAGGAAATGATGGGTCGCAACAAATTGCGCAATGGGAGGCGACCATAGGTAGTAGAACGTATTCCAAGCGTTTACGAGCGTTCTTCCGACCTCGTTTGACGCAATCATGTTGTCCCTTACATGACGCATGTAGGCCACTTCAGGAGCCAGTGGACTTCCGTAAGCTGCTGTGGCGATGACGCAAAGCCTCGTAGGCGGCGTCTCGGTTGGTGGTGGGGAAGTAGTCCATGGCGGGGTAGTCGTAGTGGGCGGAGGAGTGGTTGGTGGGGTCTCAGTTGGTGGTG
>JAWCLX010000032.1:0-10410 GCA_038850385.1 Bathyarchaeia archaeon
CACGTACGCACTCATACTGGTCTGGCAGATCCCTTTAGCATTCCTAACACTACGTGACGGCAGGTGGGGAACCAGATGAACAACGCAATGATTCCGGTGACCGTGATTTTGTTGTCACTCTCTACAACTCATGCATTATTCCCTGTCGGTGACCGTGCTGTGGTAATCAGAATAGACGATGTGCAGGACTACGGTCAACCATCCCCATACTCAGAGCCTGAGAAGAGGCTGCTGCAACACCATATAGATGAACAGATACCTGCACTCATCTCAATCATCCCAACCAGATTCGGCAAGGACCCGCAGCTCGTAGACCAGATCAAGGTAGGCCTCGAACTGAACATCTTCACCGTTGCTATACATGGATGGCACCATGAAGACTTCAGCAACCTTACAAAAGATGTGCAGAGCGAGAAGATGAGGTACGGGAAGAGCAGACTGGAGACGATCCTCGGCGTCGAGGTGCTGGCGTTCGTTCCCCCATACGACAAGTTCAACAGCGAGACCGTGACTGCACTACGAAGAAGCGGCCTGACCCTCATATCCTCATCGACCTATGAAGGAGACATACCTAGGCAAGAGGATGGAATAGTTTTCCTCCCACGTACAGTGACTACGGCTGAGGTTGTCTCCCAATCCGACACTTGGACACCACTCCCCCTAGAATCTGTAACGAAACAGATCGAGGAGTCATGGGTAAGCTACGGCGTAGCGGTGATCGTGGTGCACCCAAGACAGTTTATCAGCGAGAACGGTGAGGACAGGTGGAGCACGTACATTCGACTGCTAGAGTGGATACACATGAATCGAGGGAGACTGGTTCAGGCTGAACCCCCACACCCCAAGAAAACCCCCGTCCAACTTGACTCCCTTCTAGTATCAGTGGGACTCTTCAGCGGCATGGTCTCAACGCTCCTTATAGCATTCAACCTCAGTTCAAGAAGGAGAATATGTGGGAGGCAAACAGATTTTAAGGGCGTGACGGAACTGTCAGCTCCAAGAACCGGCACACCTTTACGTGAACGCCGAATTCTTTCAGTGAGGTATACAGCTTATCTTATGTGATCAACATTTTTCCACTGATTGAGGCGACATCGATGAGTATCCACAGAGTCTGGAGATGCGAATGCGGTAATGAAGATCAAGCGAAGATCATATTCGCTTCAGACGGCGAGGTTGTATGCGGGAAATGCGGCACCGTTCTGGGCGAAGTAGAAACGAAGAAGACTGAGCGTGATGAGCAAGTTGACGGCTGGGACGGGGAGCTGGACCTATGCCGAAGCATCCTGGAGGATCGCGTCAGCAAGAGAGGCTGGCAGTTCTAACAAGTCGACGACAACATTCCAATCATCTCTTTTTTTGATTCTTTTTCCAATCATATCTAGCTGACCGATCAGCCCAGCCCCCCTCGTAGTACGGTGATCCATTTATCAGACGCGCCCACACGATCCTCCGGCTAATAGTCATCGGATCAGCATACCATGGGCAAGCGTCAAATCAACAATGCCCCTTCAGAAGACTGAGCCAGATGCTGCATCTCCATCTGTCCCGGATATCTTAACTCTCCATTCACCACTTTTGCGAAGGACGTTAACCGATGCTCCTCTGTCTTTCCCTTGTCCAGTATGTGTGTAACATCATGCCCCTTAACCTTGAGGTAGTCCGAGATTACTCGACGGTGGCAACGCCAGTAGAGTCGCTCCGCACACATCAATGCAACAGGCTCTTTCTCCGCCAGTTCAAGGAGTCTCCTTATGCCGTCTCTGAATTTTTCTGTGAGTGTGTGGTCTGCGTAGTTTCTGAAGCCTAGGCTTCTCCAGCCCAAGTTAGGTGATTCCTCTCTCAAGCTTTTCTTGCGGTACCCGCCCAGCTGCTTGCCTAGCCACTGGTACATTACTCCATGCTTCTTCAGCACATCTGGCAGGGTCATCCTGTTGAAATGAGGGTGGCGGCTGGAGCTAGGCCAGCTCCTGACGTCGACAAGGATCCGTATACCATTCTCACGCAGGAGCTCTATGAACTCCTCAAGATTTCTTGTGGAGTGCCCGATAGTATACAGATGCATGATCTGACTTCCATGCAGAAGCATGTTCTTTCATGCCGCAGACCCGAACCATGTAGAGGACGGATTTGACGCGGGCCCGGAGACCAGATGTAGGGTTGGGACTCATGTTAGATGGAGGAGATCGCCTTCCTGGATCCCTCAAGGAACCCTCTGGCCATGTATTCAGCGGCTTTCTCGCGGACGGATTCAGGGAATATTTCTGTTGCATCTCTGAGTGCACCTATCAGTCTTTGCATGGTCCTCTCCTCGTTGTTCTCGCCTGCATTCTCCTTCATGATCTCCTCAAGTACTCTGTATGCTGATAGACTGTCCTTCAGGATCTGCTTTGCACTGCTTCCCGATACTACTCCGAAATGCGGAAAGACCAGCGTCTCAATGTCCAGTTGGGATATTCTGCCGAGCGTACTTTTGTACTTCTCATAGTCGAAGCTTGGATACATACATGTAGGGTAGACTCTCTTCCTCGCAGTATCATATGCGCCGACAGCGTCCCCACAATAGAGAGTCCTTCTCGAAGGGATGTAGTAGACCACGTGGTCTGAAGTGTGACCTGGACCATAGATCGCTTGCACTGTCTCTTGACCTACTTGAATGTCCTCGCCGTCCATCATCCCACGGATCAGGTCGGCAGAGACCGGGCTCATCGGCGAAGCATAATCTCCGAAGAGCTCTCTGCCACCCAAATAGATCTTTGAGGGCTCAGCCAGATGTTTCGCCGAAAATGGATGTATTCCTACCAAGGCATTAGGGAAGTGCGTGAGGAGGGTTGAGGCGGCGCCTGCGTGATCGATGTGTCGGTGCGAGAGCAGTAAGTGACGGATAGAAGTCTTTTCGATGCCGAAAATCATGAGTGACGAGATTATGCTTGACGCGGAGCCGGGCATTCCAGAATCGAAGACCACTGCCTCATCCCCCTCCCTGTAGATCAGGATCCCGATCGAACGCTTCCTGCTGTGAGCAAACGTATCTATGTAGAATAGACCTTTATCGAATTCCACGGTCGTGTCGTAGACCTGCATCCTTGTCACGCAGCCATCTTGTTTGTGGGGCTCAATCAAGTTGACTCAGGACTGAAGATCGAGTCGTCAAGAACCTGATATCCATTCCTGCGTTCATCTCTCATAGCTTACAGGGTCCTTCAGTTCTGCGTCTGCAAAGGCCTTCTTCCGGTTCAGGCAGGACTCGCATACCCCACAGTGCAGAGCCTTGTTCAGGTAGCAACTCCAAGTGATCTCGTACGGCACACCCAGCTTGAGGCCGAGTTTAAGTATCTCTGACTTCTTGATTTTGTCAAATGGCGCCTCAATCTCTATCTGCGACTCTGTACCCAGCCTAGCGGCTGCTTGGAAAGCGCGGTAGAAATCCTCCCTGCAGTCAGGATAGAAGGGAGCATCTGACCCCTGAGCCCCATAAAGTACCTTGGAGGCACCTATCGATGTGGCGTAGGCAACTGCTATGGAGAGGAATATGGCATTCCTGAATGGAACGATTATGCTGGGCTTGAATTCAGACGGCATCGGGATGCTCTTGTTCATTAGTGCGGTGGACTCTCCGAATACACCTTTTAATGATGAGAGGTCAACTATCTTGTGGCTGACACCCAGCCTCTCAGCCACCATTCTTGCATGATCGATCTCTTTGGAGGCTATCTGACCGTAATCGAAGGTGATCGCATACACCTCATACCCCTGTGACCTAGCATGATATGCAACCGTTGCACTGTCAGGCCCACCGGACAGGATTACTACAGCCTTCATGATCAATCAGCCCCACTCAATAGACGTGCGACTCCAAGCCTTGAAAGGGACTTGTACAGGAGGTAGCCTAGGCCAGTTGTGGCGACGGAGACGCCGAGAAGGACGTAGATGAACGTGGCCATATACGGGAGACTAAAGACGAGCTTAAGCATATATGCGACCCAGGCGGAGACGACGGTACTGTAAGCCTGCAACCCAAGGAGAACGCTTACCCCTCTCAGTCTGTACACAGCGACAAGTCCGAGAAAAGATGGTAAAACACTCAATAGATCGATTAGGCCGAGAGGGCTTGCGAGATTCCCGAAAAAGACGCCGAGAGCCAGTCCACATATCGCAGGCCAGCCTAGAAGAGGAACCAAACCGATAAGAGCGTTAGCGACACGTACTTGGACCTGCTGAAAACTGATCGGAGCAAAGACATTCACCAACGCGGCGTATAGTGCGCAGCAGACTACACAGAGAGAAATCTCTCTTGAACGGGCATATCGCATATTCAACCTCCCTCCTGGGGTTTCTAAGGCGGAACAAGGGGGAGGACTCCCCACCCGCCCTCACACCACCACGGATCACTCTGCCGCCTATTAGAATCCTCCTCTCATGATGTAAGGCTAGGTCGAGACTCTCACGCTGCATCAGCCGATCACATCGACTTTGCGGACAGGAGAGAAATACCTTAAGGCCTGAGTGGACATAACCTCACTCAGGATTTTGTTTAGGGAGACGCTTATGGTGAATGGCGGAAAGATGCCTGTTCATACTGAGTCTTCTGCTCTGATTGGGAGGGTCAGGTCTGGAATCGATATTCTGGGTGATGTTTCATGGGGCACTCACCTCTGCATGTTCTACGAGACCAGAAGGGATCTGGTCGATATTCTGGTTCCTTACTTCAAGCAGGGACTCGAGAATAACGAGTACTGCATGTGGGTCACGTCTAGGCCTCTTGAGACTAGGGATGCTTGGAGAGCCCTCAGGAGAGCTGTGAGGAATCTTGACGAGTACAGGGAGAAGGGGCAGATCGAGATCCTGGACTATAGGGAATGGTACACTAGGGCAGGAGGGTTCAAGGCTGAAAGGGTTCTCCGAGGCTGGGTCAGGAAGGAGCAGGAAGCCATCAAGAAAGGGTTCAGAGGCCTCAGAATCTCAGAGAACACTCTGTGGCTTCAGAGGAGGGACTGGAGGAGCTTCAGCAAGTACGAAGATACGGTCAACAGGATCATTGGCGGACACAGGATGATCGCTGTCTGCTCCTACATGCTTGAAAGATGCAGGTCATCAGACATCATCGACGTGGTGAACAGCCACCAATACGCCATCATGAGGAAGAATAAGGAGTGGCACCTCATCGCAGGCGCCAGGTACAGGACAGCCTTGGAGGCGCTGCAGGAGAGCGAGGAGAAGTACCGCGCAATCACCGAGAACTCACCGAACCTGATCGGAATAATCCAGGACGGGTACCTAAAGTACGTCAACAAGACTGCATGTGAGAGGTTAGGCTGGACCATTCAAGAGATGACCTCACCATCATTCAACTTCATAGAGAAGCTTGTATCACCGCAACATCAAGATCTTGTGAGAGTGAACGTGGCGAGACGGCTGCGTGGAGAGCATATACCCCCATACGAGGCGACATTACACACAAAAGACGGATGCGAGATTCAAACCATCGTACACGCCCAGAAGATCACATACCAAGGCAAGCCCGCAGACCTCGTCATCCTAGAAGACATCACCGAACGCAAGCAGATTGAGGAGGAGCTCAGGGGGTCAGAGGCTGAGCATATACAGACGTCAACCCTCCTCGATAGTATCCTCTCGAACATGGCGGAGCATGTCGCGGTCATAGATGAAGACTACACCTACCAGTTTGTCAATGATAGTTACCGGAGAGCATTCAACGCTAGGGTTGGGGAGAAATGCTACAGGACCCTTAGGGGCCTTGAGGCTCCATGCTACCATATTGGAATCCCTTGTGAAGTCCAGGAAATATTGAAGAAAAGAAGCTACTTCGAGGACACTCGCTCCACCGCCTTTGGAGGCAGGATCGTTCAGATCCGCGCTGTGCCCGCAGCAATGCCTACCGGTAAGCCTGCAGTGATCAGCGTATCCAGAGATGTTACAGAAGAGAGACTGGCTGAAGAGAAGCTTCGAGAGAGTGAGAAGAAATATCGAACTCTCTTCGAGACTTCAAGAGACGGCATCGCCATCACTACTCGTGGAGGCAGATTTGTTGATGCTAATCAGGCCTTGGCCAACCTTTTCGGCTACACAAAAGAGGAGCTTCTGAAACTTGACGTTAAGGAAATGTATGCTAATCCCGAGGACCGAGAGAAGTTCCTGCAAGAGATGGAGAGAAAAGGGCATGTCACAGACTATGAGATCAAGGCGCGAAGAAGAGACGGGACGATAAGGATCCTCCAGATATCCTCAACCGCGCTACGTGCAGAGGACGGGAGCATCTCTGGCTACCAGTCTATCATCCGGGACGTCACCGAACCCAAGAGAATGGAGGATGAGCTGAAAAGGTCTAAGCAGACTCTGGAGGCAATTATCGAGAACATTCCAGACCCTGTATTCATAAAGAATCCTGACTCAACCTACATGCTGGTGAATCAGGCTTACTGTGAGTTCTCCAAACGACCAAAGGAGGAGTTCTTAGGAAAGACTGACAGCGAACTCTTCCCTCCGGATGAAGCCGACCTATGCAGAAGGCAGGATATGGAGGTCATCACGAAAGGTGTAGTCCTCGACATCCCTGAAGAGAAAGTCACAGATGCCCTCGGCACAGCAAGATTATTCCACACTAGAAAGGCTCCGTTGAGGGATTCAGAGGGGAATGTGATAAACATAGTCGGGATCATGAGGGACATCACTGAACGCAAAAGGATGGAGGAGGAGCTCCGGCGATACTCAGAGCATCTAGAGGAACTTGTCAAGGAGAGGGCTGAGGAACTATCAAGGTCGAGGAGATTCCTTGAGACGGCTATGGAGAGTGCCCCTGACTTCGTCTACATCAAAGACAAGGACTTCAGGTATGTCTATGCTAACCAGGCGTTCTGCAAATTCCACGGCAAGTCCAAGGAGCAAGTTCTAGGAGGAACAGTCTATGACATATACCCGAAGGAGCAGGCCGACCTCTTCACAGAGCAGGACAGGAGGGTTTTCGAGAAAGGCGTACCTGACTACTCAACTGATCTGGCCATCACCGACTCAGAAGGAGTGACCCACATAGTCGACTCCATCAAGACACCGATCAAGGATGGTACAGGCAAAGTCACCCACCTCATCGGAATAAGCAGAGACGTATCCGAGCGGAAGAAGGTCGAGCAGATGAAAGATCGCCTTATCTCTACTATCACCCACGAGCTGCGTACACCTCTAACCTCCATCTCTGGCTACGTGAATCTTGCTCTGGCAGGAAAGTTTGGATCATTAGGCAGCGGGGCTACTAGGTGCCTGGAAGTCATCAAGAGAAACACTGACCTCCTAGTCAACATCACAGAAGATCTCCTTGACATCAGAAGGATAGAAAGCGGGAAACTCACACTGAACATATCCCCTCTGAACCTCAAGGAGATCATAGACCACTGCACTCTCGAGATCAAACCCTTCCTGAAAGAGAGTCAGGAACTCCATGTTCAGATCCCTGATCCTCCTCCCATTATCCAGGGGGATAAGGTTCGCCTCACGCAGGTACTGATGAACCTGCTGAGTAACGCAGCCAAGTTTACACCTGAAGGCGGCAGAATACAGCTTGCTGTTGAGGATGAAGAAGAGGCGGTGAAGATCTGGGTCTCAGATACGGGGATAGGGATCAGAAATGAAGATCTCCCGAGAGTCTTCGAGCCGTTCGCAGCCATCCAGAAACCAACCTACATCAAAGGCACAGGCCTAGGCCTCAACATATCAAAAGGCCTGGTGGAGGCGCATGGCGGCAGAATATGGGCTGAGTCAGAAGGGGAAGGTAAAGGAGCAACATTCACCCTCACTCTGCCCAAGTGTACAGCAGGGACGCTGAAGCAAACTGTTTAAAAGTTTGAGGAAAAGAATAGTCGGCGGAGTTGGCGGCCATAGCTGGAAGCTAGGACCCGTACCCGTTCCGATCACGGAAGTGAATCTTCCAGGCGATCTAGGCTGTAGTGTTGTGCGAGAGCCCACGCGAAACCTAGACCGCTGCCAACTCCTCCTCAACGACTCAGTCGAAAAAAGGAATGCGTGAAAGGTTTATAACTGCGCCGAAGTGCTTCTAGAAGACAACTTATACTTGAGGCACACCTTCTTGCTTACTAGGCTTCTTCTGCTCGGACTTCCAGACGGTGAGGGCGGCTCAGTAGGGACACTAGTCTCAACATTGATGTACTTCTCTTTCATACTCTTCATCCTCTTCGGCCAGAAGATCCAGCTCTGGACGATGATCTGGAATATGAGCGGGGCCTTGAAGAAGCTCGAGTTCATGAAGAATGAGGCAAAGGTCCTGGCGGTCAAGACTATCAAGGAGATAGGTAAGCCGAAGGAGGATCCGACGCCAAGACTTAACACTCTCCTGGAGCATTTCTTCATCTCGCCAGTAGACATGGATCCGGCAGGGATCGTCTGGAAACTCGACCACCTGATGGATGTGCGTGACAACAAGTTCAAGGACGACGTTAAGAAACTTGCTCCAGAGGCTGACGAGGCTCAGGTGAATAACCTGGAGAACCTAGTCGAGGGCAGCCTAGCCCTCAACACGATCTACCGTGTAGTCAGGCACTTCTATCTGCTCGGAAGAAAGACCCAGAGCTTCTACCTCATCCTGCAGCTGCAGATGATCCTACCTCTCGTCATGCAAGAGGCTGAGGCCTTGGTGAGCGCGACGAAGGCATTCGCTCAAGGCCAGCCTATAGGCGATGGTATAGGTCCCCTCGTAGCCTCCAAGCTGATGAGGGATAGGGAGAAGCGGAAGGTCGAGAAGGACATCGTCGTCTCAGAGCTTACACTTGACGGCAGACAGGTGATCGCCCTGAAGGCTGAGGGGCCTGGAGGAAACGTTGGGAAGCCTGGAGAAGCTATAAGGCAGCTGATCCAGGAGCGTGAGGGGAAGGTCGCAATGGTCGTGATGGTTGATGCGGCTGTGAAGTTTGAGGGTGAGAAGACCGGAGAGGTTGGTGAAGGGACCGGCGCAGCCATAGGCGGGGTTGGGACAGAAAGGTACAAGATAGAGGAGGAAGCCTCCAAACATAAGATCCCGGTCTACGCCCTCATAGTCAAGCAGAGTATTCAGGAGGCGATAATGCCTATGAAGAGAGAGATCGCTGAGGCCGCTGACAATGTCATATCAAGGATCAAGACCCTCATCCAGGAACGTACAAGAGAGGCTGAGACGATTATAGTCGCAGGCATAGGCAACACGATCGGTATAGGGCAGTAGGTGAGTCTTGAAGGAACAGGGGAAAGGCAGCCTCTACTTCTACGCTGCCGTATTCTTCAGCTTGGGTGTGCTCGCATACTCAGCCTGGCTTATCATCAGCTCGGCAACCTCGTACAGTGAGGGGCAGAAGGAGAACTTCTACTACAGCATGATACTCGGCCTTATGGGTGTAGCCCTCTCAGTCTCATCCCTGACCAGCATACGCAAGAGAATACAGATAATCAAGGCTCAGAGCATAAAGATCCTTACGGTCGAGTTCTGTGAGAAATGCAGCTTCAAGAGGATCAGGGAGTTCAAGGTGGGGGACTACGTCCAGAAGAATATTGGGAAATGCCCGCAATGCGTCGGGGACCTGTTGATAAGCATGATCTACTCAGAGACTCCTAAGGACTAGTCTCCCTGCTACGTTATGACTCTGCAGCCGTCCTTCTCCACCAGCACTGTATGTTCTGCCTGTGAGACAGGTTGCCCGCTCGCCTCAACGAGAACCCTGTAAGGGATTACACATCTCTCCTTGACGAGCTCCATGAATGCTTGATCAAAGGAGGAGGCTGAAGAGGTCGGTCTCAGCCAGCGTGAAGCAAAAGGAAGAAAACGGTGCTGTTGCTTGATGGAGTCCAGAAGCTCAGCCGCATCCCTCGACCTCAACTTCTTCTCCCTATTATACCTGAAGATGTATGTCTCAGCAGTATCTTGGACGAAGCCTGCTGCCCCCTGGAACGTGCTGAAGGGCTCAACAGCGTAGACTTCCCCCATCTCCACTACGCCACCCTCTATCCCTGAGACATTCGGTATACTCTTACCCGTGTGGAGGCGGTACCTCTCGATCCTGTGGCCCATCAGGTTCCTTATCGGCCTGTGGCCGAACCTCACGATCACTCTCTCAATGAGGCCGCCGATCTCAGAGACCTTCACACCCGGCCTCAAAGCCTCTGTAGCCCTCAGCAGCGCCTCCTCAGCCGACGAGACCAACTCCTCATATTCAGGGCTGAGGGTCAAGGTTATCGCCGTGTCGGCGATGTACCCGTCCACGTGGACACCGACATCAACCTTCACAATCGAGTTCTCAGGGATAGTCAACGGATCTTTTGCCGGAGAGGTGTAGTGTGCGGTGACCTCATTCACCCCTATGTTGACAGGGAACGCCGGGCTACCTCCAAGCTCAACCGTCATACTCTCGAGCC
>JAWCLX010000032.1:10420-12361 GCA_038850385.1 Bathyarchaeia archaeon
TTTTGAGTTGAGCAGCGATCCTTCCGGCCTCAAGATATTTGCTTAAGGCTTCAGTCAAGTCTCAGTAGCCTTCAGTAGTTTCGATACGATTCCAGACTGACTTCTCAGACCCAGCCGCTGAATACTTGACATAGCCTATTATTGTTTTGCCTGTGTGAAACGTAGCGTTCATGCATGGACAGTCGTGGAATCGATCTATGTTATCTTGAGCACTAGGAGACTCCGGCTCTATGTTCCGAGAAGAATATTAGAAGGCTAGTTGAATACCCCCTTCAGGTTAACGATGATCCGAGTCGGAATCATCGGCAAGACGAATACTGGGAAGACGACGTTCTTCAATGCTGCCACGCTGCTCTCCGCCGAGGTCTCCACCTACCCATTCACGACGAAGCAGCCGAATACAGGGATAGCCTACGTCAGGACTATCTGCGTCTGCAAGGAGCTCGGCGTCAAGGACGAGCCTAGGAACTCAGCCTGCATTGACGGTTGGCGCTTCATACCAGTCGAGCTTGTGGACTTGCCAGGCCTGATAAAAGGGTCTTGGGAGGGGATGGGTCTCGGTAACCGTTTCTTGAGTGTGGCAGCCCAGGCTGATGCGCTCATCCACGTCGCCGACGCATCAGGGAGCATCGATGCTGAGGGCAAACTGACGAGGCCTGGACTTGGAAACCCGATACTGGACGTCTACGATATCGAGGAGGAGATCACCATGTGGTTTGCGAAGTCGATCCATAAGAGCCTCAAGAGCATCATGAAAAGGGTTGAGTCCGGCGCCCAACTGAAGGATGCGGTCTACCGCTCCCTGGCAGGGCTCAGAGTCAAGATGGACCATGTCGAGAAGGCTCTGGCGAACAGTGGGTTGGAGAAGCCTCCGAAGAGGTGGAGCGAGAAGGACGTCAGAGCCTTCGCCGGAGAGGTGAGGAGGCTCTCGAAGCCGACCGTGATAATAGCGAACAAGATGGACATCGCTAACGCGTCGGAGAACTATGAACGCATGAGGGAGGAGTTCAGAGGCTCCTTCGTCATACCGGCATGCAGTGAGGCTGAGCTTGCACTACGCAGGGCAGAAGAGAAAGGATTCATAAGGTATGTTCCGGGAGAAGAGAAGTTTCAGGTTCTGGATGAGGCTAAACTCACGAAGGAGCAGAGGTGGGCCCTCAACTATGTTCAGGAGAGGGTTCTATCAAGGTGGGTTAACACCGGGGTTCAGTTCGCGATCAACATGTGTATCTTCAAGCTTCTCAACATGAATACTGTCTATCCTGTTGAGGATGCTAAGAGGCTCTCAGACCACATGGGCAGGGTTCTCCCAGACGCGTTCCTGATACCTTACAGCGCTGACGTGAAGGAGCTCGCCCGAGAGATCCATACAGAACTGGCGAAGACTATGTTGTACGCGATAGACGCGAGGACCGGCCTCAGACTCCCAACAGACTACGTCCTCAAGGACAGGGATGTGGTGAGCATAGTCGCGGCGGCACGCAAGAAGTAGCCTCAGCCCTAGTATGATGTGACGACCTTCAGTAGATCAGCCTTCGTCACGATCCCTCTGATCTGACCTTTCCTGGTGACTAGGACCGCTTGACTGTACTGCAGCAAAGCAGATATAACAGTCAGAGGGGCATCCTCATTCACTGTCGGGAAAGACTCCTCCATAACAGACTCCACCCGAACCGCTGAGAGCTCCTTAGGGTCTTTGCCTGCAAGTATCTGGTTCAGAACTGTCTTCTCAGTGATGCTCCCCACGATCCTGGTGCCGTCGAAGACAGGGAGTTGCGAGTAGCCGGTCTCATTCATGATCCGCGTCGCCTTAGATACCGGGTCGTCCTTCTGGACTCCGACAACCTTACCTTGAACGATCTCCCCAACCTTGATCTCCCTTCTCTTCTCCAGGCTCTCAAGATGATCGAATATCGCCTTGGTCTTGATGTAGGAAGGGTT
>JAWCLX010000033.1:0-7856 GCA_038850385.1 Bathyarchaeia archaeon
CCATGAAGACGCTCAACGGGTCGACCAGAACACCGGCCCTCAAGCCTATCTGGGGTATCCAGGGTACAGATAGTCCCCTTGCCTCCCCGTGCAGGCTCAAGACCTGAGGAATCATGGAGACAGCGTAGGCGGCTCCGATGAAGGAGACGACTACGGCGAACCAGTCTCTTGCCCTCGCGTTGAGCCAGGCAACCATAGGGACGAGTACCGAACCTACTAGAGGTATCAGCCATACTAACCAAGGTGCGTACTCATCGAGAGGAAGCATCCCTCTACCACCTCAACCTCCGGAGCTCTCTGACATCTAATGTCCTGTAGTGCCGGTACGCGTGGACGGTGATCGTCAAGGCAACGGCTACGACGCACGCACCGACGACTATCGACATTATCACGAATGTGTGGCCTAGGGGATCCACCTTGCCGGGTGTTCCGTAAGCTGAAAGCACCACGAAGTTTAGGTTGGCTGCACTAGCAAGTATCTCCACCCCTATGATGAGTTTGATCATGTTGCGCTTCACAGCCAAGCAGTACATGCCGATAACGTAAAGGGTCAATGCACCTGCAAGATAGTAGGCCAAGTAGATCAGGCTTACACGCCCTCCTTTTCCGGTCTGAGCATCGTGATGCAGCAGGCTGCCGTTCCAAAGACCAGGATCGCCTGAATGATCACGTCCAAGGTTCTGTCGCTCCAGAGATACCTGGAGGTCGACATGTCGATCTCTGGCGATATCTCAGCAAAGTCTGAGCTGAACCTTGAGAAAGGACCCAGTTCTAGGGGACTTCTGAGACTGACGAAGAGTAGGACTCCGAGCAGTATCAGAGAAATCAGAAGCCCAGCGAGACTCACACGGTCACTGTGACCTTCCATGAAGGACAATCTACCGCCTCCTTGTAAGCATCACCGCGACAATGAATAGGACGATGACCGCGCCTGCATAGATCAGTATCTGGAAGACCGCTACGTATGGCGCGTTAAGAAGCCAGAATACAGCCCCAAGCGAGACAGCCATAGCAGCCAACGAGATGACTGTGTAGAGGAGGTCCTTAAGCTCAACAGTCAGGATCGCGAAAAAGCATACAGCCCCGAGAAGAATTAGCTCAAGAATATCCATGAGCATTATGCGCTCCTCCTTTAGGCTTGTCTCACCCGCCTATACTCGAATACTAGGGAGGACTTGTCGTCGCTGGATAGGTCATAGTCGGTCTCCTGGACTATTGCAGTCCTGGGACAGACCTCGACGCACTGGCCGCAGAAAACACATCTATCAGCATACCATTTCATGTCACACGTCACGCCTTTACCGACCATCTCTATCGCGAAGGCGGGGCAGTCACGGATGCATAGGCCGCACCCAATACACTTTGTCATATCGATGACTACTCTACCCCTCGAGCCGGGCATAGGTTCATACCTTTCATATGGGTAGAGGAGGGTTGAGGGTTTCCTTATGAGGCTCTTCGCAATCTCTTTCTGCATAGCCATCCTCCGCTCACCTCAGGATAATCTCAAGAATCACTATCTGTAGTATGGCCAGCGGCACGAGGTATCGCCATGAACCGCCTACCATCTGGTCGATCCTGAACCTGGCGAATAATGCTCGAAGGTTCGCGAGCAGCATCACAACAAGGAGCGTCTTCAGAATGAACCAGAATACTCCTGGAATTGATGGTATCGGCCCTGTTGGGCCGCCGAGGTAAAGCGCGGCTACAAGACCTGACGCGATGACCAACTCAAGATCGAAGGCCAGCCTAATGAGGGCGAGTTTCCTGCCACTGAATTCTGTCTGCCATCCAGCAACGATCTCTGTCTCTGCCTCCGGTATGTCGAAGGGTATTCTTTCAAGCTCTGCCAGGAACGCGACTATCACTATTCCAAACCCAAGCGGGTTGAGCAGGATCGTCCAGTACCCTGACGTTGAGGACTGCCACTCGACAATTCTACTTATAGAAAGTGAGCCGGCCATGATTGCGGGACCGACCAGCGAGACCGCCAACGGGATCTCGTATCCCAGGGATTGGAGAGCCGCCCTCATGCCGCCGATAGTGCTGAACATGTTTGTAGATCCCCAGCCTCCCAGAAACGCGAGTATGGCTATGGCTGAGATAATGAAGATCATGAAGATTAGATCGCCCTCAAACCGGACTAGGGCTGATGGCCCTGAAATCGGAACTAGGAACAGTGCTGTCAAAGCGAGTGTGAGGAGCATTATCGGTACAGCTCTGAATAGGTGTCGGTCCACGGCTTCCGGTTCGATGTCTTCCTTGGCCAGCAGTTTTATCAGGTCTGCAAGCGGCTGCAGGACCCCTGCGGGGCCGGTATAGATTGGGCCGTACCTGTTCTGTAGCCTGGCGAAGAATCTCCTGTCCACCCACTGGTAGAAGAGCGCTATCGCCACCATGAAGGCTATCCCCGGGTACACCAAGATGCTGAAGAGGCGGTAGGCCGCTACTTCCCATGCCATCTTGAGGGTTGCCTCCTCAGGTCCTCGATCGTCCAGTACCACTTCTTCTTCGAGTTTACATCCGTGAATGCCATCCGGTCGGTGCAGCTCATGCAAGGGTCAATCGCGGCCAGAACTATCGGTATGTCGGCGACGTACCCGCCTTTGAGCATCTCAGCCATCGAGGCCCAGTTGGCAAGTGTCGGCGCCCTCACCTTGTACCTCTCTGGTTTATCGGTCCCGTTTGATCTGCAATAGTGGATATCCTCCCCGCGCGGCGCCTCCACAAGAGAGACGTTCTCGCCGGCTGGCACATTTATCGGGACGCGAACCCTGATAGGCCCTGATGGAAGATGCTCAAGGGCGTAGTTCACGATCCTTATAGACTCAGCCAACTCACCGATGCGGACAAGTACTCTTGCCGCTACATCACATCCGTCATGAGTGACAACCTCAAAAGGAATCTCGTCGTATGCGGAGTAGGGGTCATCCCGCCGCACATCACGTTTTATGCCGCTCGCCCTTAAGGTCGGACCTACTGCACAGAAGGCGACGGCGTCCCGCGGCTTAAGTATGCCAACTCCAACAGCCCTCTTCATGATAGTTCTTTCCTTAGGGATTATTGAAGCGTAGTACTTCACACGATCCTCAAGGTGCCTCATGCCCTTGGCTATCTTGCTGATGACTTCCGGGGTGAGGTCTCTCCTGACACCGCCGATAGCGTTGGTGGCGTGTAGAACCCGATTCCCGGTCGCGAGTTCCATCAGATCGAGTACCGCTTCACGGTCTCGCCAAGTGTACATAAAGAGCGTATCCCACCCGACCTCGTGACCCGCCACCCCAACCCAGAGGAGATGGCTATGCATTCTCTCAAGCTCAGCTATGATTGTGCGTATGTAGTCCGCTCTTCTCGGGACAGAAACGCCGAGGAGCGCCTCAACATTATTCGCATAGCACAGTTGATGCGCCATAGCGCAGATACCGCATATACGCTCCACCAGGTATAGGCCCTGATTGTAGTTCCTCGACTCAAAGGCCTTCTCTCCACCTCTATGGACGTAGCCGAGCCTTATTCTCACATCGACGACGAGTTCCCCATCCACGCTTATCATTAGGTTCTCAGGCTCTTTGAGCGCCGGATGCTGTGGACCGACAGGCACTGTGAAGACCGTCTCAGTCATTTGCCCTCACCACGCGCCTTACTGATCTCCGACCTTATATGGTCGAGGGTGCATTCTTTCCTCAAGGGGTAGAGGCCATCAGGCCAGCCATCAGGCAGGATGAGTGGGGAAAGGTCGGGATGGCCTTCAAAGACGACGCCGAACAGATCGTGAACCTCCCGTTCATAGAATGATGCTCCAGGGATCAGGCGGGATATTGTTGGGAGTTTAGGTGCATCCTTGCAGGTGTCGGCTCTTAATGATAGGACGATCTCTGAATTGGAGGCCTCGCTCTTCCCCATCAGGTGATAGTAGACGCCTATATTTTTTCCCAGATCAACACCTGTGATTGTTGAGATATGTCTCATGTTGAACCTGTCTCTCAGAAACTCTATGGCATCTTCAAGCGCCGAAGGCGTGACCACAGCGAAGACTCTGCGACGCTTCTGGATCCTTACCTCCAGAAGTTTCTCTCCAAGTTTGGTTTTGAGGGATTGGGCGATCTCTTCTTCTCGGTGCGTCTCGTTCATTCCAGGATCAACTCTTTGAGAGCTTCGTTAGCAGCTTGACGGCTCCATCTATGATCGCTTGCGGCCTAGGTGGACATCCTGGGACATAGACATCGACAGGCACGACTTTGTCTACGCCTTCATGGACGTTGTAGCACTTCTGGAATACCCCTCCAGTGCAGGCGCAGTTCCCCAAAGCCATAACGAACTTCGGCTCCGGCACTTGTTCATATATCCTCTGGAGCCTGTCGCGGATCTGCCTCGTCACGGTGCCGGTACACAGCAATACGTCAGCATGGCGTGGACTTCCACGCAAGATCATTCCGAATCTTTCAATATCATAGCGTGGGTTCAGGGCTGCTAGGATCTCTATATCGCAGCCATTGCAGCCGCCTGCATTGAAGTGAAAGACCCAAGGGGATCGTATCCTTGACCACTTAACGAGGTTCATTATAATTCAACTCGCTCTGATCTCTAGCATCGGAAGGAGCAGGATGATTGCGAGAAGGGTGATGACGGCGTATAGTACGGGGATTATGCCGAGATTCCCTAGGCTGGTGGCAAGCATGAAGGCGAGTATGTCAAAGACCAAGAAATAGACTGCGTAGACAAAGAAACGTTCGACATTGACTTGAAGCTTCTCTGCAGGAAGCTCCTCGCCACAAGCGTACTGGGAGAGCTTGCCTGGAATCTTGGCTCCTCTAGCCGAGATTCGACCCCCGTACCAGTAGAGCAACAGTGCAGTGATAAGTGAGACGAAAAGGGCAAATGGCAGTGACGTGAGGAGCTCCACCCACAACTGGGTTATCCCCTGTCTTTTGCTGGAATGTTGGCATGTGAGGTACTGAACTAGTATTTATCTCCTTCCTTAAGTTTATGACGTGATTAGATCTTTTTCGAGAATCCTTCGCCATTTGCCTCGTGTCAGGTCGGTGAAAGGCCGAAGCGACGCCTATACCAGAGGAAATGCCCTGTGCAGAATGGTAGGGACCCGGCTACTCCCATTCAATGGTTGCAGGTGGCTTGTGCGTTACATCATAGACTACGCGGACAATTTCAGGTATCTCGTTTGTAATCCTTGAGGATATCTTTTCGAGGACGTCATACGGAAGCTTTGCGAAGCTTGCGGTCATGCCGTCCAGGCTCTCCACCGCCCGGATAGCTATAGTGTATCCGTAGGCCCTTGCATCACCCTTAACTCCTGTACTCTTCGTATCTGTAAGTACTGGGAAGTATTGCCATAGCTTCTCAGAAAGACCAGCTCTCCGTACTTCCTCATCCACTATCCGGTCAGCTCTCCTCAGCACCTCCAGTTTCTCTGATGTGACCTCTCCTGCTATTCTGACTGCGAGTCCAGGCCCAGGGAAAGGTTGTCTTAGCCAGACCTCTTTCGGCAGGCCGACCTGCTGAGCTATCATCCGGACCTCGTCTTTGTAGAGGTCCCTTATCGGCTCGACTATGGCCTTGAACTTTACTGTGTGCGGTAAGCCGCCCACATTGTGGTGCGTCTTTATCTTGTCTGAGTGCTTTCTGAATCCAGACTCTATCCTGTCAGGGTATATCGTTCCTTGGATCAGATAGTCGGCCTTTAGGGACTTCGAAGACCTTTCAAATGTACGTATGAATTCCCGACCTATTATCTTTCGCTTCTCTTCCGGATCCTTGACTCTTCGAAGCTTCTTAAGGAAGCGCTCCTTCTCGTCGAGAACGATTAGATTCATCTCAAAATTGCTGAAGATAGACTTGACAGCTTCCGGTTCACCATCTCTCATCAGACCATGATCGACCAGGACGGCACTTAGATTCCTTCCGATAGCTCTTGAAGCTATCGCCGCGGCTACGCTTGAGTCTACTCCGCCGCTCAGCGCGACTATCGCCCTTGCTTGACCTACGACGTTCTTAACCTCTCGAATCGCCTTCTGGACGTAGTCTTCGATAATCCAGTTTGGGGCGCATTTGCAGACTTCAAATATGAAGTTCCTGAGGGTCAAGATGCCCTTTTCTGTATGAGCGACTTCCGGGTGCCATTGCAGCCCATATATTGGGCGTAGCTTATGCCGGAAGGCCGCAACAGGACAATTGTCTGAGTGTGCCAAGATTTCGTACCCTTCCGGGAGTCTTGAGACGATGTCGCGATGACTCATCCATACTTTCTCGGTCTTGCTCATGCCTCTGAGTATACCGATTGGCCTGTCCACGGAGACCTGGGTGATCCCATACTCGTTCTTCTCTCCAGGCCTAACTTCGCCCAGAGATCTCTTTGCTATCAGTTGATGACCATAGCATATCCCGAGTATCGGCAATGCCATATCAAGCACTCTTATGTCGCAGCTTGGAGCGTCTGGGCTATAGACGCTTGAAGGCCCTCCTGAAAACACCAGTCCCTTGACGTTCATGCTAGCCATCTTGGACTCAATCTCTTCGGCTGTGATGTCGCATGGGACTACCTCTGAGTAGACCTGTTGCTCCCGGATCCTTCTGGCGATGAGGTGTGTGTATTGGCCGCCGAAGTCCAGCACAAGTATAGCGTCCGGCCTCTGTGTTCTGTTACTCATACTTTTGATTCACCTAGCTGTGGTCTTATGTCTCTCGGTTAGCTCGTAGAGATGCCGTTTCTTACGATCCAGCTGGCTATGATGTCTTCTCCTTCCAACGTTTCTGTCCATCCATCTCCTTGAACGAAACTACGTGTGTCACAGAACTCATCGCTGAGATAAACATTTATGCTGTTGCGTCTGAACCTCTTTACAGATGTCAATTGATTGAAGAGCTGGATGAACTTGATCTCAGGTTGCTCAGCGAGCTGCAGAGGAATGCAAGACGATCCTTCAGAGAACTGGCTGGGAAAGTGGGGGCTTCCGTAGCTACCGTAATAAACAGGGTGAGAGCGCTCGAGGAGAAGGGCATCATCCTCGGTTACTCTGCGATCATTGACCTGAAAAGACTGGGCTACGAGACTGCAGTGATCGAGCTTGTCGTTTCCAAAGGCAGACTCCTAGATGTTGAACGAGAGATCGCCAAGAACCCAATGGTCCATCAAGTCTATGATGTAACCGGAGAGACCGACGCCATCGTCATATGCAAATTCAAGAGCAGAAGTGAACTCAGCCAGTTCGTCAAATCTCTGCTAGCGATGCCCAACGTTGAGCGTACAGTAACTCACGTCGTCCTAACTACGGTCAAGGAGGATTCAAGAGTCCTTAAGGCAAGCCCAGCCTCATCGGCCTTCTAGAAGGCCAGCCTCCCTCAGGATCTGCCTGAACTCAGAATCGCTGAGTGAGGCTTTCCGACCGGCTTCGTAGATCTTCTTTATCCTCAACACGATGTTATCGAGGATCTCTCCATCCTTCTCCACCTGCCTGCCAAGTATCTCCTCCATCTTGTTCTTTATCGCTGCCTTCCCTGACTGTTTGCCTATCGTCAACCGTCTCCGATTACCGACAAGCTCCGGAGGATACAGCTCGTACGTAAGCGGGTTACTTAAGACGCCATGCGCATGGATCCCTGACTCATGAGCAAAGGCGTAGTCTCCCACTATCGCCTTGTTAGGAGGTATCTTGAATCCGGTGGCCTCGCCGATAAAATCGGCGACATGCTTGAACCTGTTCAGACCCTTCTCATATTTCTTTATGCCGTAGTGTAGATAGAGATTCATCATGACCTTCTCCGTCTCGGCGTTGCCAGCTCTTTCACCAATGCCAAGGAAAGTTGTGCTGCTGTAGATCTTGTCGAATAGGCCTGAAGCC
>JAWCLX010000033.1:7866-11904 GCA_038850385.1 Bathyarchaeia archaeon
GTTGCCAAGGTCATCGTGAGCATGAATCTCAATGCAGCCTATCTTCGTCTCTTGACGGATCGCTCTTATCTTGGCTGAGATACCGTTTGGGAGAGGTGCTTCTGGGTCTGAAAGGGCTACTCCAACAGTGTCGCAGATCCTGTAGACTTCAGCCCCGGCTTCAGCTACAGCGTTGATCATCTGCTTCTCAAAGTCCCAATCGGCTCTCGTACTGTCCTCTCCATGAACGAAGACTCTCAGCCCGTGATCCTTCGCTGCATACTCGACTACGTCGATGACTCTGCTCAAGACACCTTGAGTGGAGAGTTCAGGCCACTTTGAAGCTATGTGAATGTATGATACTGGATGCGATACGCCGATCTCATCGAAGTCGCATTTGAGAGCATTGTCTACGTCCTCCTTCACGGCCCTGCACCATCCTGCGATACGAGCATTCAACCCTTTTTGATGTATCAGCTTCACAGCCTTCTTGTCCGGTTCTTGAAAGTGGTGGACCTCGATACGCTCCACTCCAAGCTCGTCCAGTAGCTGAGCAATCTCCGCGGTATGTTCCGGTGAGGCTGCGATGCCAGGCATCTGGACGCCGTCTCTGAGTGTGGAGTCGTCTATCAATGGCTCAACTTTCAGATGGAGCTGATGAAAATACTTTTTCCAGTCGCCAACTTCGTTTCTTGAAGCCATCATCCTCGATTCCACATTCCTGTAGATGGTCTGTTCAAGGGACCGACCCAGTCACATATTTGAAGAGTGCGGTCACTCGGCCTCTCAACCAAAAGCATTCAGGTCCCCTCATCGATCGTCAGAAGATTCTCGCAACCCCTCTCTAGACGAACATATAAAGATAGCTTAGTCCGCCCTGATATTGTTTATCCCAGAGATCGATTATGAGATTCTTGTTCAAAAGAAGCCCCTGAGAAAATACATTATGTCCTCGAATGTCTTACTAGGTGATATAGTTTGTAAGTCCTGAGAGCTCAACTAACCTCAAAACCTGCTCTTTTTCCTCCCGAGTTAGTCTTCTGGATAGCTCTGGAATCTCCGATGCCCTCCATTCCGGTCTGTACTGAAACATCACGTTCACTCTGGTTTCCTTCCCCAGGTTTGCGCTTATCCACTCTAGAATCGGCTTGGTACAACACTCCACGTGGCCTGGGAGAACTAGGACTCTCACGATCAACTCGCCGAACCTAGCTGCGATGACGTGGTTCCTTGTGCAGGCTTGCCAGTAGTTAGGTGCGTCCGATATTCTTTCGGCGCAGCGGCCCGGACCGTACTTGAAATCCAGTAGGTAGAGGTCGACTAGGCCTGCCAGCATCTCAGCTGTCAAGTTGCTGTAGTATGCGTTACTATTCCACACGACGGGCACATTGCATTCAACAAGTTTCAGGGTCTGGATCCAATCTCTCAACCATGGCGTCGGATCTCCTCCAACCAAGTTTACGTTCCTGCAGCCGCTATCTCTCAGCCCTTCAATGATCTTTGCCATCTCTTGATGGGAATACCTTTTTCCAGACTCGTACATTTGAGAGATAGACCAGTTCTGGCAGTGCAGGCACCTCATTGTGCAACCCACCGTGAAAATTGTTCCAGACGGCACCAACTCAGGCTCCTCGCCCATATGTTCAAAGAAGGTTGACACTCTCATATCTGGTCCGCACTTGCAGAATCCAACCTCTCCTTTGGTTCTGTCGACACCCTCCATTCTCTCGCATAGCCGACAACTTGAAAGAAGCCTCTTAGACAACTCATCTTTCAGGTCTAGATAAGACGTTGAAGGGTTGGACAGGTTCTCAAATACCAACTCTCCCCGATCGATTTTCTCCTCAAGGGAGTAGTACTCAACCGTCAACCTGTCATGCAGCGTCCACAACTCACTCTCGGGCGCCGAAGGATCGAAATCAGCCCGGAGCTTCTTACTCAAGATAAACTTCGCTCTCCTCCTGTCATCCATGACTTCAAGGTATCTTCTCAGGCTCTTGGCGAGAGCTGGATCAGAGAGGACCTGAATAGAATCGGGCCGAATGATAGACCACATCGCTAAAGTCGACTCAGATCGGTAAATCACTGACAAACATTAGAGGTTTATAACATGCCCCTCGCATAAATGCTGCTGTCGTGAGGTTTAATGAGGGCATGTGCAGGAATTGAAAGTAGATTATTGGCCGGCATAGTAGATTTCGTCATTACCCTTGCGATAGCCCTTCTGATCTTCTTGTTCATTTTCCCTTTGTCATTTGGGTCGATCTCAACGCCATGGTCACTTCTGGGCGAACCCCTAAGCCTAGCCCTGTTCGGTCTACTATCTGCTGTATCAGTCGTCTACTTCACTTTTTTTGAGGCTTCGACAGGCCAGACTCCTGGAAAGAAGGCCGTGGCCATCAAGGTAGTAGGTGACGATGGCATTGAGTGTAGTGTATACAGGATCCTTCTCAGGAATGTTGCACGGATCGTTGACTTCCTTCCGGCATTCTACATCCTGGGACTCATATCGATGATAACCACAAAGAACAGGAAGCGTTTCGGAGATATTCTAGCAGGAACCTCAGTTGTGAAAGCGTAGAGCAAATTAGCCGGCTCAACGTACCCTTACTAGAGGGTGGGGGTGGATCCTACGGTCACCATCGCCTACAGTGAAGAGTGTGCAGGCTTGGGGGAGAAGATCGCGGTTGAACTTCAGGCAAGAACCATTAAAGTAGAGTCAAAGATCTTTCCTGACGGAGAGTCGTACCTAAGATTTGACGGAGACCTCTCAAGCCAGGAACTGATCATTGTGAAATCATGTTTCCCGCAACAAGACAAACGTTTGATTGAATTGTTGTTCGCTCTGGATGCAGCTAAGGAGCTTGGAGCTAAGAGAACTGTAGCGGTAGTTCCATACCTGGCCTATGCAAGACAGGATAGGCGATTCAGACCAGGAGAGATCGTCAGCAACTCGTCTGTCGGAAGACTGCTTGAGGCTGTAGGTGCAGACCTTCTCCTAACTGTCGACGTGCATCAGAGGGAGTCGCTGAAGAACTACAAGATAGAAACAGTGAATGTTTCGGCTATGCCGCTGTTGGCGAATTACCTTAATAGCATGGGGCTTAGACGACCTTACATTCTGGCTCCTGACAAAGGAGCTTCCGAACACGCCCAATCTGTAGCGTCGATCCTAGGGACGGACTACGCGCACTTTGAGAAGGTGAGGGACAGGATAACAGGCCAAATAATGATGAGAATGATAGACGCTGACTTTGAGAGGCGGGACGCAGTGATCCTTGATGACATCATCTCTACTGGGGCGACTGTTGCGGAAGCCGCAAGGATCGCGAAGAAGCTTGGAGCCGAGAAGATCATAGCGGCTTGCACCCACGCTCTACTTGTTGGAGACGCCATGGAGTTAATGGCAAAGGGAGGAGTGACTGAAGTGGTCAGCACCGATACGGTTGCAGGCTTGACCAGCAAAATCTCAGTCGCACCTGCTATATCTAACTCACTGAGGCAATATCTGTGAGTTCAACGCTCTTCTTTCTGCTGTCCGGCGAACATGAAACGCTACCTGCTGCTGAAGTCCGTGCGATACTGGAATGTGAGAACTTCGATCATAAAGAATTCAGATCGACCCCGAAGCTCGCAACCGTGAAATCAGAGCCCAGATGTATTAGCACTGTGGTCAAAAGGTCTGGAATGTGTGAAGCCGCAGGCCTGTTGATCTTCGAATGTCTAGGTGTAGAGAACGAGATCCTGAGAAATGCCTCGGACGTCAGCTACTCCGACTACCTCAAGGAGGGGGAGAGGTTTTCGGTGAGAGTGCAGAGGATCTTCGGTTCATCAAGACATCTGGACAGAATGGAGCTACAGTCCAGAATCGGCAACATGATCCTACGTTCAGCCCCTGGGTCGAGGGTGGATCTGAGAAGACCACAAAAGGAATTCATAGGCATCATAGACAATGGCAGATTCCTCTTCGGTTACTTGACCGCGAGGCGTATGAACTCCTCCCTGAATCGTCACAGATCAATGGAAGACTTTACATTGCATCCCTCAACAATGAAGCCG
>JAWCLX010000034.1:0-11590 GCA_038850385.1 Bathyarchaeia archaeon
GGGCAAATGAACAACATAGATAAGCCACTCACACATTCCTACAGTGATGCCTGTAAGGGATCCTTGATAGAGGAGGCCCTACATAGTGATCGAAGAGATTGCTCCTAACCTGTACCGCACAGAGATCCCATTGCCGAAGAGCCCCTTGAAGTGGCTGAACTCCTACATCGTCAAGGGAAGGGATCGATGCCTGATAATCGACACCGGCTTCAACCGGGAGGAGTGCCTGAACGAGATGAACGCCAACCTGCAGAAGCTGGGGGTCGACCTGAATAAGACCGACATCTACGTCACCCACCTGCACGTCGACCACATAGGGCTCGCCGGCACCCTAGCCACAGAAAATTCTAGAGTGTACTTCAATGAGAAAGAGGCGCGCCGAGTCAGTGTCATGCGCAGCGACTGGGCAGGTCATTGGCAGAAGCTGCTCGACGTCTACGTAGCTAACGGCTTCCCCGCGGACATTGTTCGACTCTCAATGGAGAGTCATCCAGCCGTCAGGTACGGCTTGAAGAAGGATGTCGACTTCTCCATGGTCAGGGATGGCGATGCGCTAGAGGTCGGCGACTTCCACTTCCAGTGTCTCTCCACACCAGGACACTCACCGGGGCATATGTGCCTGTACGAGCCGAACAGAAAGATACTGGTCTCAGGAGACCACATCCTCTTCGATATCACACCCAACATCACCTATTGGCTGGAGATGGACGACCCCCTCAACGACTACCTGACAAGCCTGGAGAAAGTCCAGGCTCTCGACGTCAAAGTCGTTCTACCGGGTCACCGACGGTTAATGCACAACCTCCACGAGAGGATCAGGCAGCTCCAGGAACACCACCGTGACAGGCTGGATGAGGTGCTCACAGCCCTGAAAGGGGATGCGAAGAGCGCATTCGAAATCGCACCCTACATCACCTGGGATATCAACGCAAAGTCTTGGGGGGAGTTCCCACCAGCACAGAAATGGTTCGCGTTCGGTGAGACTCTGGCACACCTAAGGTTTCTGGAGAACAAGGGTAAGATAAGCCGTCAGGTACAGAATGGCAGAGTACTCTACACTCTAGCATGACCGTCTGGACCCTCATCCAGATAACTTTATCACCAGGACTAGGTTAGCCCGCGAATCGATCAAGAAGAGCAGGGTGCCGCGCAGTGAGGGAAGTCGACGCTGCCGAGATCGTCTCCACGGTCAAGAGACTATGCATAGACGCAAACATCTACCTCGGCATAGACGTCATAGAGAAGATCGAGGAATCCCTGAGGACTGAGGATTCACCAACTGCAAGAGAGATCCTGGAGCAGATACTGGTGAACGCTAAGCTTGCAGCTGAAGAACAGATGCCGATGTGCCAGGACACAGGGGTCGCCGTAGTCTTCGTTGAACTGGGGCAGGAGGTCCATATCACCGGCGGAGACTTCGTCCAAGCCATCAATGAGGGCGTCAGGCAGGGCTACCGGGACGGCTACCTCAGGAAATCCATAGTGAAAGATCCAGTCTTTGATCGAAAGAACACAGAAGATAATACGCCGGCAATCATCCACACGGAGATCACTCCTGGAGAAGCCGTCAAGATCACCATTGCACCCAAGGGCGCCGGTTCGGAGAACATGAGCGAGGTTAAGATGATGAAGCCTGCAGACGGAGTTGAGGGTATCGAGGATTTCATAGTCGAATGCGTGAAGAGATCAGATGGGAGCCCATGCCCACCGATAGTAGTCGGGGTGGGTGTAGGAGGTAACTTCGAGTCATGCAGCTACCTGTCGAAGAAGGCGCTGCTGAGGCCGCTGAACAGAAGCAATCCTGACCCGAGATGGGGCGCGGTCGAAGCTGAAGTCTTGGAGCGCATAAACAGACTAGGGATCGGCCCTATGGGTCTTGGCGGGAGAACGACGGCGCTGGCTGTCCAGATCTTGACCGCGCCATGCCACATAGCCAGCATGCCAGTCGCGGTCAACCTCCAGTGCCATGCCCAGAGGCATAGGACAGCAACGATCTAGATGGAGGAAAGAGAGCTGAGCCGGACGATCCGTCTTCACACCCCCCTCAAGGACGAGGAACTGAAGAGACTGAGAGTCGGAGATAGAGTCCTGTTGACAGGAAATATCTACACTGCAAGGGATGCAGCCCACAAGAGACTCGTCGAACTCATCAGGGAAGGGAAGAACCTGCCCTTCGAAGCCCAAGGCCAAGTCATCTACTACACTGGGCCGACGCCCCACAAGCCTGGCAGGGTGATCGGTTCAGCTGGACCGACCACGAGCAGCCGCATGGATCCATACACACCCACACTCCTAGACGCGGGGATCAAAGCGACGATAGGTAAAGGCCAGCGTAGCAGGGAAGTCATCGAAGCGATGAAACGAAACGGAGCGGTCTACCTCGCTGCTACAGGCGGCGTGGCTGTGCTGCTGGCCAAGTCTGTCAAGAGCTCAAAGACGATCGCCTACGAAGATCTAGGAACCGAGGCTGTGAGGGAACTCTATGTTGAAGACCTACCCTGCATCGTCGCGATAGATACTCGGGGCAACAGCATATACGATGTGAAGGCGGAGTCACATCAGACCGAACAGTCCGCCGCCTCATAATTGACTATTCAGAACTCGCGCCGCAGCCTCTCCCCTTTGACAGTCAACACTGTCTGCCTGAGCGGTAAGGTCTTTCCAGAACTCCGGATGGCCTCCATAATTACGTGGTGAAGGCCAAAGCAGCAAGGCACCTCCATGTTGACTAACATTATCCTCTTGATCTCATTCAGTCTGAGGATCTCTGTCAACCTCTCCCTGTAGTAAGACATGTCGTCGAACTTCGGACAGCCAATGATCAGTATGCGGCCCTTCAAATATTCCCTGTGGAAATCACCAGCGGCGAAGGCTGCACAGTCCGCCGCTATGAGAAGCTCGGAATCCTGATAGTACTCTGCATTCGGCGGGACCAGCCTCAGCTTGATAGGCCAGTGTCTCAGCTCCGACATAGTTAATGCAAACCCACCCTCACCCCTCGAGGAATCCTCAGCCCGCAACCCGGGAGCCTCGCTGCCTCCATCTTCGAGGCCCTCAACAAGGACCTTCCCGCCCCTATCAGAATCCTCATCGCTAAACTCATCTGCCGCCCGCTCAACTATGTGTATGGCGTCCCGTGGACAATGACCGAGACAAGCCCCGAGACCGTCACAGAACCTCTCAGATATGAGCCTAGCTTTGCCTCCGACTATCCTGAGGGCGCCTTCTGCACAGCTGGGGATGCAGAGTCCGCAGCCATCACATCTTTCTTCATCGATGTTTACAATCTTCCTAGTCATGCCTTCTCCTTCGCCAATGCACAGAATAAGTGTATCCCGAAGATTTCAGGGAAGACTAGGGAAGGAAGTTTATGGATTGTAGGCTATTGCCTGTCTCTCCTAGCCAGGATCCTCGGCAGGTTCCTGTACCAACGCCAGTGAAGTACATCATGTGAAACAACCAGCACGATGAAGATCAGTCCTGAACAGGTGTGCAAGTCCGTCCATGCTCTCCTCGACACAGTGAATAGGTGATGCATCGACCCTGCGCCTGCTTCATCAAAGATTCTACTACGGTCCTGGGACGAGCTGTCCTCGCAGGGCAGGAATAACCATAGGATGACTCCTGAAGTCGCCGATGTGACGAAAAAGGCCAGAGTGAATATGTTGATGAGGGCATTCAGTCTAACTCGCCTCATTATTCCTCCCATCCGCCTTTGCGAACTGATCGGGCGACGATATATTCTGTTCGCTACCTGTCGCCTATTACAGAGATAAGACCTCAGCCCGGCATCACCCTCTCGACCTATCCTTGTTGAAACCTTATGACCCTAACGTAGCCTAGGCTCATACACCTTGCAGTCTTACGCTAACGTCGTCAGGAAGCCTTAGGTTATGTACGCGATGAAAGACCATGTCAGGACTGCTCACAATATCTCCCATTTGAAATAAACCAACAGGAATGCGAAAAGGATAAGTAGAGACTGATCGAGTCCTAAGAGATGGGGGTTGAGCCATGAATCTGATAAAACTCAGGCTGTCGATACTTGGGACGCTCACCCTGTTAATCGCCGTCTCAACATTATGCTTCGCAATCATCCTAGCCTTCGTAGGAGTCACAGACCTCGCGTCTCTGGCCGTAATGGTGGTCGGGTTCAACCTTCTCCAGTGGCTCTTCGCACCATACATGATAAACGCCATGTACAAAGTCCGGGAGATCTCAGAGCCTGATAATACCGGCCTACGCAGCATGGTGGCTCGCCTCAGCGACAGGATAGGTCTGCGGATGCCCAAGGTCATGATAGCGGACATACCGATACCGAACGCCTTCGCGTACGGTTCGCCGATCGCTGGGAGCCGGGTGGCAGTCACCACCGGACTGCTCAAGGAACTTCAGGATGAGGAGGTTGAAGCCGTTCTAGGTCATGAGCTCGGGCACCTCAAGAACAGAGATGTGCAGGTAATGATGTTCGCGTCTGTTCTCCCGGCCATCTTCTACTTCATAGGAAACTCGATGATGATGTCGGCGTACTACGGTGGGGGAAGACAGAGAGAAGGCGGCAGTGCAGCGCCTATGCTCATCGGCATGATATCCATGGCGATCTACTACGTGCTGACTCTGCTGGTTCTCGGGCTGAGCAGACTGCGCGAATACTACGCTGACCAAAGGAGCATATCGATAGTAGATGACGGCGCACGTAAGCTGTCGGAGGCTCTTGCCAAGATAGTCTCGTCAAGCAGCAAGATGAAACTCCAAAGACAAACACCTGGAAGTCTCAACAGTTTCAAGGCATTGTTCATTGAAGACCCGGACAGCGCTGCCCGTAACGAGGTAGCTCTCTCAAACGCAAGAATCTTCCGGACAGACCAGCAACTCGTCCAGGAAATACTTTCCAGGAGAGTGACTGCAGCAGACCAGTTCATGGAGCTTCTCTCCACTCACCCAAACATTGTGAAGCGACTTCAGGCCATACTGAAGACTGCGTAGAGACGAACGGATAAGTTGCGGTTACAGATTCACTTCTGTGTAGTATAGTCTAGCGTCTGAGAGCGCCCCAGATATGTAAGAGACTCAACCGCGGCTGTGAGCCAGTAGCTACTTGGGCATAGGCTAATATCCGGCTCTAGGAATAGATAGGTTCAGCCGACTTCGAGGAGACATTTTTGGAGTTCGAAAAGCTCGGCTCATTCTACCTTGGAAAGGAGTATGACCTAAAGACCGGTCAGCTTCTTGACAGGCTGCTGATGTATGATGCCCGAGACCTTACAACCCACGCCGTCTGTGTGGGGATGACAGGCAGCGGAAAGACAGGCTTATGCATAGACCTTCTTGAGGAGGCGGCGATCGACCATGTGCCGGCCATGATAGTCGACCCTAAGGGAGACATCACAAACCTCCTCCTCACATTTCCCGACCTGAAGCCTGAAGACTTCAGACCCTGGATCAACATAGACGATGCTAGACGTAAAGGCCTCAACGAGGATGAATTCGCGGTTCAACAGGCAAAGTTCTGGCGGGACGGACTTGCTCAATGGGGGCAAGACGGCTCGAGAATTAGACTCCTGAAAGATTCCGCAGACTTCGTCATCTACACACCTGGCAGCGACGCCGGCGTCCCAGTCTCGATCCTGCAGTCATTCGCCTCACCAGACCTGAGTTGGGAGACTGACTCTGAACTGCTGCGTGAGAGAATCCAAGGAACTGTGAGGGCTCTGCTAGGCCTCATCGGCATCGAGGCTGACCCTGTCAGATCCCGGGAGCACATACTGCTCGCGAACCTCTTCGAGTACTTCTGGCGGAGTCGAGAGGATCTGGATCTTCTCAGGTTGATTCAGTCTATACAGCATCCTCCCATACGTCAGCTCGGCGCCTTCGACATAGACACGTTCTATCCGGAGAAGGATCGATTTGAACTCGCGCTGAACCTGAACAATATAATGGCTGCGCCCAGCTTCCAGAACTGGCTTAGGGGACAGCCGCTGGACATACCCAGTTTCTTGAGCACGCCTGAAGGGAAGACCCGCCACTCAATCTTCTATCTAGCTCACCTGGGCGACCCTGAACGCATGTTCTTCCTGACTATACTCCTAAATCAGATCATCACTTGGATGCGCGCTCAGCCAGGCACCACGAGTCTACGCGCCCTATTCTACATGGATGAGATATTCGGTTTCTTCCCGCCTGTCGCGAACCCGCCGAGCAAGCAACCTATGTTGACCTTGCTCAAGCAGGCTCGAGCCTTCGGTCTCGGCATCGTCTTGACGACGCAGAATCCTGTCGACCTAGACTATAAGGGATTGGCGAATGCTGGAACCTGGTTCATAGGTCGACTTCAGACTGAAAGGGACAAGATGCGTCTTCTCGACGGGCTGGAAGGAGTATCGTCAGCGAGCGGCCAGACCCTTGACCGAGAAGGGTTCAGCCGCATAATCTCGTCACTGGCAAACAGAGTCTTCCTGCTGCATAATGTTCATGAAGAGGCGCCTGTGACCTTCCAGACACGCTGGGCCATGAGTTACCTCCGCGGCCCACTTACACGCCTCCAAGTTCAAGAACTTATGCAGGGCCGGCAGCCTGACCAGCAGGCTACTTTACCACATCCGGCAGGCGGCTACGCGCAGCCATCGGCGCCTCCCGTAATCCGCGGTCCTGGTGAACAGAGAGAGATCACTATATCTCCGCCGTATACACCGCCTCAGATCCAGTCGTTCTATCTGCCTGTCCGACTGACCGCAGCAGCAGCTACCCAGGCCATTGAGAGGAGGGAGGGGTTGCCTGTCAAAGTGGATGCTCACAGCCTACTCTACCTGCCTGGTGTGCTCGCGGCCGGCCGCATCCGCTTTGAGGACCGTCGACTGCATCTGAGTGAGGTTCAGGACTTCACCCTAGTCAACAGGTTGCGAGCCGAGGTTGATGTGGCACGTTGGGAAGAAGCGGAGACGGTTGACATCGATCAACGTGAACTGATGACCAGTCCTGAGCCAGATGCAAAGTTCATGCAACCCCCAAACTGGATCAGGTCTAAGCGTGACCTCGAGAGTCTGGGAGACGAACTAGCCGACTACCTGTACAGGAATAGAAGCTTGAAGCTGCTCTACAGCCCAGTGCTCAAGGTCTATTCACAGCCGCATGAGCAGGACCGTGAGTTCCAGCTGCGCCTGAACCAATCCGCCCGCGAAAGGCGTGACTTGGAGGTTGACAGGGTTAAGAGACGGTATGAGGAGCGTCTCGAGACTCTCCGAGAGAGGCTGCGCCGAGCTGAGTCGATAATCGCTGAGAAGAAGGCTGATGCTGAAGCGCGGAAGCGAGAGGTCATGGTGTCTGTTGGGGAGTCTGTGCTGGGAGTTTTCTTGGGTCGACGGTCGACGAGGGCTGCATCCACAGCCTTGAGCAAGTATCGCCAGAGCACCTCAGCCAAGATGCGTTATGAGATGGCTGAGGAGAACGCCAAGGCGCTGCAGAGAGAGATCGAGGAACTGGAGGAGGATCTGCGTAAGGAAGCCTCAAGGATCAGTTCAGAATGGGAAGAGACCGTCAAGACTTTGCAGGAGATCCAGGTCAGGCCTAGACGGAGTGATGTAGAGGTGAATCTGGTTGCACTGGCCTGGATACCTCATTGGCAGATCAAATATCATGTTGGAACAGAAGTCGAGAAGGAGGAGCTTGCTAGGGCATACTGAAAGGATAGACTCATATTTTCGTGCTTGGGTGTGTGGAAGATCTTTTAAGGATAGAAGAGCTATTCATCAATGATGGCTATGCCTGCGAAGTTTGAGGTGATAAAGGATTCTGCCGGGCAGTACCGCTTCAGGCTGAGAGCTGCAAACAATGAGATAATAGCTGTGAGTGAGGCGTACACCACCAAGGCCAAATGCATGGAAGGCATAGAGTCTGTAAGGAATAATGCGCCGAAAGCGATCATAGAGGATCAGACGAAGTAGCTGCGGGACTTCAGACCTCCTTCAGGCAAGACCGAGAAGCTCAACAGTAGTACGTTAGCCTTTCGACACAGAACGATTATGGAGCAACCGAGTGGGAAAAAGCTTTACTGCACAGTAGGGAGTCCTTCCGCCTTCCACTGAAGGATCCCGCCTGCCATATCGTAGACCTCAACGAAGCCGAGGTGCTCCATTATTTCTGAGGCGACCCGGCTCCGAATATCGACTAGGCAGTAGACCAGGTACTTCTTGTTCCGATCCAGCTTGCCGAGCTCCTCCCTGAAGGTTCTGGAGTTGTTTGTTCTCTCGTCGATGTAGAAGTCTATGTTCACAGCGCCCTCTATATGTCCAGTCGCGTACTCCTCAGGAGACCGTACATCCAAGATGATGAAGTCTGGGTTGCCTTTATTCTCCATGATGAGGTCGTATGCTTCACTGGGGCTGATCACCACGCGCAGAATCGACCTTCTGGGTTTAGCTGTTTCTTCAGGAGTGGTGGAGACCTCGGGAGCGGCTGGGCTCGGTTGCTCACGAGGCAGCGTTACCAGACTGTAACTAATCAATCCAGCAACTACAGCGAGTAGTGTGATGACCACTATGATAGATGCTTTCTTCTGTTGCCTCCTGAACATCACATCAGTCAAGTATCTCACACCTGACATTCCTCAACGTGTAATGTAGAATACTTCTTGCCCATTCGTCGACATGAGACTCTCATCTGTCCATACTATGTGAACTCGTCCATCTGATGCTGCAATGGCTGGTTGATGCTGCCATCCATCCTCTGTAAACCTTGAAGGGGCTTCCCACTCAGAGCCGTGCAGCCGACTCCTACAGTAGATATCCATGCCTGAGCCCTTCATGTTTCTGTGATCCTGCCATACAACTTCCACCCCTTCGCCTGAGGCTGCTACCCTCGGATACTCTTGAATCGCAGGGTCGTCGGTCATCCTTGTTTCTTCAGACCAGCTTTCACCATTATCTCTGCTCTGTATGATCCAGATGTCGAGCCTCGATTTGCTGAAGTCTCTTCCATCCGTGTATGCAATATACACATCGTTTTCGGTGGCTGCGACGTCCGGGTACAGTTGCCAAGACCCGTTGGTTGGGAGCTTGTTCTCGGTCGACCAAGATTCGCCTCCGTCCACGCTTCTCGCGTAGTAGACCAGGACGCCCTTTGAGCTGCCAGGCGGGTAGTGCCAGTCCCTATAGTCCTCGTACACGACGTAGACATGGTCTCCGCAGGCTGCTATTGACTGCCGCCATTGAATGTACGGGTTTGATGTCAACCGTTGTTCACCATCCCAAGTCCTTCCAGAGGTCGCGCTCCGGCGGTAGTAGATGTCGTAGTTCGCGGCTGCCATATTCCTTTCGTCCAGCCATGTGAGGTGCAGATACTCACCGTACGCAGCTACTTTTGGATCCCACTGGTTAGCCGCGCTGGAGACGAGTCTCTGCTCAGGCTCCCAGGTTATGCCCCCGTCTCCGCTGCGCCTCATGTAGATGTCGCTCCCAGTAGTTGCATAGTCTCTTAGATCCTCCCACACAACGTAGACGTAGTCACCGTAAGCAGCCACGTCCGGATCTCTTGGGTCTGCTTCACCGCCTGTTATTCGAACAGGATCACTCCACGTGTCTCCGCCGTCGATGCTCCGGATATACGTGACCCACACGCCCCCACCATCAGCGACGCTGCTGTCCACCCATACTACATGTACCACTTCTCCACTGACAGCGACCTGAGGCTTGGACTGGTCGTTGAAGTCTAGGCTGATGTCTCCCCCAAGCCATGTTGAGGCCTGAACCATTAGCGGGAAGGATGCGGTAACAGCGATGACTAACGAGAAAAACCAAACATGCTTCATGGATAAGCAAGTCTCTGCGTTAGCTTTACGTGTGTAGAAGGTTTCTGAGGTCGAGATATATATGAACCTGCCTGTGCCGGCTGAGACTTGCGCAAACCCACTTCACAGCAGGATGACCTATTGATGCATGAGTCATCTGACCCTAAACTCGCATCCGAGTTCACGAGAAATTCTTCTACACTCAAGAAGATCTACCTCTGCGAGGTCGACCACGGTCAGCGTCACCTGAGGGAAATATCTTCTGCAATCTCGAGCGAAGGCGAGGACGGCCTCATATGAGCCTTCAAGTGAAGGCCTGCACAGCATCTCATACTTCTGTTCGTTTTCAGCATTCAGACTTATGGATATGGAATCTAGACCTGCCCCCCTCAGTTCCTCTGCGACGTTCCGACCCTTACTCCTCAGTTGAGCGAGGCCGTCAGTATTCAATCGGATCCTCAGGTTAGGATATTGCCGTTTCAGCCTCCTGGTCAGTTCAAGAACTACATCGAGCCTCATAGTGGGCTCCCCAAATCCGCAGAAGACGACTTCATCGTCTGATTCCTTGATCTCTTCCTTGAACTTCCTCCAGACTTCGTCTATGCTGGGCTCCCTGTCGAGCCAGAGTCTGTAGCCTGAGAGTCCAAGCGAGTAGTTCCTCACACAGAAAATGCAGCTGTTTGAGCACTGGTTTGTTATGTTGAGGTAGATGGTGTGGGGGCGTGGAGTATACCGATAGACAACAGATCCGCCTTGCATCTCATCTCCAGTATCCACTTCAGGTGACCCTGCTGCCGATTCCATTCTTGAGTTACAGGAGATGCTTGGAGCGTGCAGATAACCTTTCCAGCCTTCCTGAAGAGTCGCCTTGCAGAACAAAAGATCAGAGATCGCCGGCGACGACTCTTCAGTATGGGGGTTTCAAACATCTGTCTCCCCGCCGGTTCCTGATAGATCCATATCCGCAGCTGCAGCCGCGTCTGCTAGCGGACTGAGGCCCTGACGGAAACCTGCAAGACTGATGAGCAGCTCGGCTGGTGGAAGCATATCAGCGAGTATGCTTAGCCTCTCTCTAGATCACCATCGTCTTCTGGCCAGTATACTCCTCTCAAGCTCCCTCACAACCTCAGCTACCCTCCCTCTAGTCTCCTCCGCACTCCTGTCGGCAGGTTCCATGAGAACGGTTGGGGCTTCTTCACTGCTGATCGATTTGTAGTATGTCTGCCAGTCTCTGGGAAGCTCGTTTGGAATACTGGTCTTGGTGAATGCGCTGAGGACGCTCGTCCAGCATCTGGCCACGTTCGAGAGCCTGTACCCGCCGCCTCCGAAGACGATTATCCTCCCGTCACAGAGCTCGTGAGCCAGGTCATGAATTCTGGAGGCCACTTGGTAGTATGCATTCGCGGTGATGGAGAGGTGTGAGAGGAGGTCGCCTCTGTGGGAGTCTGCTCCTGACTGGAGCATGACAAGCTCTGGGCTGTAGCCTTTGATGGCTGGCAGCACGATCTTCTCGAAGGCTTCAAGGTAGACGTCGTCAGCCGTTCGAGGCGGAAGCGGTATGTTAACTTTGAGTCCTGCTGCATCACCTCCACCTATCTCTTCTGGAGATCCGGTGCCTGGGAAAAGGTAGCGGCCATCCTCATGAAGATCTATGTCCAGTACTGACGGGTCGTTGTAGAATCCATACATGACCCCGTCCCCATGATGCGCGTCTATGTCTACGTAGGCTACTCTCTTGATGCCATAGTTCTTCTTCAGGAAATTGATGGATATTGCCGGGTCATTGAATATGCAGAAGCCTGATGCTCT
>JAWCLX010000035.1:0-1029 GCA_038850385.1 Bathyarchaeia archaeon
AAGGAAGTCTCGAACCGTCTTCCTCTCTACAGCATAGCCTGAGACGATGTAGTCGCCCTCCTCCAGCAATCTGAAGTCCAGACTCAGACCTAGACCCTTAAGATACTCAGGAACCTGGGATCTCTCCCGTTCATCCACAACCACCCTTACCATGTGTCCCCGCCCGACCTCTAAGATCACGAGATCTCAGACATTGCAGCCTACTAGATGAGTATAGTGGATAGTGCTCATCAGGAGCTTCAGATTTTCCGTAACAGTCAGTCTGGAAGAAGCCTGAGTCTAGAGTGTGAACTTCCTCACCAGTTTCAGCCTCGACTGAAAGATCGAATCTGCAATCTCTTTTGCCTTCTCCAGCTTACCACGGAACAGGCCGACCGTGTCCTCAACCTCTATCTCATACGAGTTGTCATTCTCTATCAGAAACGTCATAGTCAATAGTTGCTGTCCAAACTCAGGCAGCTCAGCCCACCTGGACTCAACACTCGAGAGTATCTCTCTCATGTTCGGCTCCATGCTCTCCGCATCCGCAGACCTCGTATAGAAGGTCTCTTGTCGCCTCGGAGTCACATGGGCCAGGACGTACTGGACCAGCTCCTCCAGTCTGCCAGCCTCGGAGAGATGCATGAGGAAGCCTCTCACCATCTCATCGAGAGGCCGGCTGAATGCGCCCCTATGTAAGCGCAGCCTCCCAGAGGAGCCGACCTCCAGGCTGGACTTGATGCTCAAGTATTCATCGAATGCAAACCCTTCATGTGCGTGCTGTTCAGCATAGCTTTGAAGCCTCTTCCTTATCGATGGTTCCCGCAACGCCCTCTCAGTGAAGGCGAACTCTATCTCCCCCCTTGAACCTTCAGAGGCGAGGCTTGAGGCAGCCAGTATCTTGTCAGCGAAGCTGGATGAGTCAAACCTTTTCGGCATCTCTCTTTGAAACCCCGTCGAAGAGCGGCTACAGCCTGTCATCGAGCCGGCGAGTCGATGAACTATCCTGATGACACATACTGGATATAACGGCTTCTCATCAAGGGTCTC
>JAWCLX010000035.1:1049-11565 GCA_038850385.1 Bathyarchaeia archaeon
GAGGCTTCAAACGTGTCTGACCGGGATGGATGGTCTATGTGCCTCACAGAGTATTGCTTGGACGTGAAACTCTCATCAAGACCAGAGGCACTGATACTGCCTATCCCCAGTCTGGACTGTCAAGGCCTGAGCTACGGACTCCATGGGAGGGGCATACGTACCCCAGTGTCGAAGCTCGGGATTGGAATGGTGTATTGCACGTATACGCCTACGATAAGTACCAGAACCGTGATGGTGGCCGCCGCCCAGTCCGACCGCTTCATCCGGAGCGTCGCTAATGGCTCGCGGTGCTTCGCAGCGCCGAACGCTCTAGACTCCAGGGCCTCGGCGAGTTCAGTGCTCCTCCTTATCGCTGACACGATAAGAGGTATAAGTATCGGGATGTACTTTCTGACCCTCTCGATCAGGCTGCCCCTATCCAACTCCAGCCCCCTGGATCTTTGGGCGTCGACTATGGTCTGAGCTTCAATCGCGATCGTCGGGACGAGCCTGACTGAGGTTGTGAAGGTGAAGCTTAGAGTGTAGGGGAGACCGATCCTCTCCAGAGCCAGCCCTAGATCATCAGGGGATGTTGTCATGAAGAAGATCGAGAAGGCTGAGACCAGTACCAAGAACCTTAATGTCATTGTGGCTGAGAAGACCAGTGTCGAGCCTGTCAGGAAGTTCATGAAGAATATCATCGCGGCGAGGACTGCGCCCCCTCTCATCGAACCTATCCAGCGGCGCATAGACTTCGAGGTGTAGACTAGCGGGACCTGCGCCATCACCAGTACTAGTAGAACTAGCAGGTTCACATAGATCAGCGACAGAATGAAGATGGTGAGAGCTATCAGGAACTTCGGCCGCGGGTCCATCCTGTGGAGGAGTGTGTCCCTCCGTTTGAATTTGAATCCTTCAAACAGGCTTAGAGACATGTTCGAAGCCTCTTCTCGAGAACGGACCTCGCCTGGTAGAGATCCATGATCTTCGGGTTGAAGCCCAGTTCCACCAGTGAAGACATGAGGATCGCGATCTGCGGCTGGATGAGTGAAGCCTTCTCAACCAGGATTCTGTCTGAGAGGATCGTGTCGTAGGGGCCGTCAGCCAAGATTGAGCCTTTAGAGAGGAGGACCACCCTGGGCTTGCAGTCGACCACGAACTCGATATCATGGGTCACTATGACGACGGTCCTCCCTTGGGAATTCATCTGGACTATGAAGTTTCTAAGCCGCTCCTTCTGCTGGTAGTCCTGCCCTATCGTGGGCTCATCTAGTATGATGTGTTTCGGGTCAGATACAAGAACTGAAGCTAGTGCAACCCTCTTCCTCTCGCCTCCGCTGAGCACGAGGGGCGACTCCTCAGCGTAGCCTCCCAGATCCAGTGTCTCACGGATGAACATGACACGTCTCTTGACAGTCTCCTCAGGGTAGCCGAGGTTTCTTAGGGAGAAGGCGACTTCCTCAAAGACGGTCTCGGAGAAGAGCTGGTGGTCAGGATTCTGGAAGACCAGACCCACATTTCTTGAGAGTTTCGCCACAGTAGACTTCCTCGTTGAGACGCCGTCGATGAGGACCTCCCCCCTCGTCGGTTTGAGTAGACCGTTGAAGTGCTTGATGAGCGTAGTCTTGCCGGCGCCGTTCTCCCCCATCACCGCGACGAACTCACCGTCTGATATTCTGAGATCGATGTTGTGCAGGACTTCTAGATCATCATATGCGAAGCACAGGCCCCTAACCTCGATCATCTTTAAGACATCTCCTCAATCGTTCAGTAGCCTCCTCCACACTGACAGGTGTCTCCCCCAGGTCGAACCCATCCTTCCTCAGGAGGTTGAAGAGCATCGATATCCTAGGTATACCTATGCCGATCAGCTTGGCCTCTTCACCGTAGACCTTGGCTGGAGGCCCATCGAGGACAACTCTCCCTTGATCCATCACCACTATTCTGCTCGCGTACTTCGATGCGAGGTCTAGTCTATGTTCAATTAGTACTATGGTCACCTCAGTCTCTATTCTCAGGCCTGCGACAGCCTCAAGTATCTGACTTGCTGAGAGGGGGTCAAGGAATGAGGTCGGCTCGTCGAGAACCATTATCTCAGGCTGCATCGCCAGGACCGCGGCTATCGCAGCCCGCTGCTGCTGACCGCCTGAGAGCTCGTAAGGTGCAGCATCGCGAAGCTCGCTTATCCCTGTAATCTCCATGGCCCATTCGACCCTTCTCCTCGTCTCCTCTCTAGGCAGACCCAGATTCTCAGGGCCGAAGGCAACATCCCTCTCAATAGACAGTGAGAAGAGTTGGTTCTCAGGGTTCTGGAAGACGAACCCCACCTTCCTGGCAAGTTCACTCGTGGTGAGTCCTGAAATATCCTTTCCCAGAACAGTGATGCTCCCTGACAATTCGCCTTGGTAGAAGTTCGGTATCAGGCCGTTCAAGCATCTGGCTAGGGTCGTCTTGCCGCAGCCGCTGGGCCCTGTCAGCACCACGAACTCTCCCTGATCCACTGCAAGGTCGATGTCCAGTATCGCAGGCTTCTTCGACCCAGCGTAGGTGAAGGTGAGATTATGCGCCTCGATGACTCTCAAACCTGCGGCACCGATGTCTTCATCCTGTCGGTTCTCTTCTCTCAGCCTTCTCGTCGACAATCAGGGTTTTCTGTGAGTTCCTTGAGCATCTCATGGCACCTCTTAAGAGCCAGGTCAAGCTGCCCTGAGCCGTTGACGCCCGCAGCCAGCGAGTGGCCTCCGCCGGTCCCGTTGAGATATTCCCCTAAGGGTTTAGCTATGTCCCGTCCAAGGTGGATTCCAGACTGCTCATAGAATTCTCTTGTGGATCTGAGGCTGAGTTTCAGCTGTTCCCGATCTTGGTTGCCTACCACTGCTAGGTCGGCTCCAAGCATTACGATCGCTCTTGCCGCAGAGGCCTGATGGGATCCTACACTCGACATCACAACTACCCATCCTCCAACACGATGTATCTTGGATCTCTGAGCCGACTTCAGGCGTGCAAGCCTCTCTGAGATGTCGATGGGGACCTCGAGGACTGAAGTCAACCCTTCAACCCTGGCGCCCAGCTTGATAAGGTCCGCTACTGTCAGGAATGTCTTGGAGGTTCCTAGCCTGAGGTACCTGGTCTCATACAGTATCCCGATCAGTAAGACCTTAGACTCCTGAACTCCGGGTCTAAGTCGGAAGCGCCTGTACAGCTCGTAGATCATCTCGCAGGTCGACGGCGATTTCTCGTCGCAGAAGCTGAGTGGGGCGAAGCCCCTCATCGAAGGGTGGGGGTGATGGTGGTCGATGACCACTACAGGCTTTCCCAGAATCTTGACTGTTGAGGCGACGGGGCCGAGTTGCTCAAGGTTGTTCATGTCCACGGTGAAGATGATGTCTGCATCTTCCAGTCTAGGTTCAGATTCAATAGTGAATCTGAACTTGCTGATGACCCTCTCAGAGATCCTGTTCACCCCTTCAGGCGTCCCTATCACGACTGAGAGCCTGGGGTTCCACCTCTTCAGCAACTTCCTCAGGGCGAAGGCTGAACAGATGGCGTCCGGGTCGCCGTTTCTATGGGTTAGAATCGTGGCCCTTCTGGCTTTTCGAGTGATCGATCGGATCCTGTATAGTCTACGCAACTCCGATTTCCTTAGCCTTCTGCTCTGCAGCCTCGAAAGCTCTGTCACAAGCCTCCTCGATCAGCCTGCCAAGCAACCCATTCGACAGGTCTGGTGAGGCTGAGACATCTATCGTCAAGGTCAACGGCTTATCGCCTGTGGCTTCAACCGCTATCTCGAAGTCAGAGATCTGTTTCGGGCTTAGCCTTGAGAATAAGGTTTTGCGTGCAGCATCCTCGGCTGCTTCACATATCTCCTCTATCTCTTCTTGCTTCAGCCTTCTCTTCAGTCTGATAAGGGATCTTCCCGAGTTCACTCACCAGCTCACTTGGGTTCTGGTGAGCCTCCAAGCCTCTCCTGAAGCTTTTGCTGGAGCTCCTTCAGCCTGGTCCTGGTCCGCTCCTCCTGCCTTCCCAGGACCGTGACCCTAGTATTCGTCAGTTCACCCCTCTCCTTCAGCTCGCTCAGCATGGTCTGCCTGTCGGTCTTGACCAGTATGCTCCCCAAACTCTTGTAGACGGGTGTGTCGTCCGCCGCCTTCTCAAGTTCAGCCGTCGCTTTCTCGATCTCTGTCCTTTCCAGTTCAAGCTGCTGCTTCTGGGCTAGGACAGCCTGGAGTGTCTGTTGGAGCTGCTGGAGTCTAACAAGCTGTTCCCTGAGCTCAGGCGGTATCTCTCTGTCTTCCTCCAAGACCCTGACAACTCTGTGTTAGTCGTTTCAGCCTCTATGCTGGCAGGTGATTATTTGAATCTAGCGATTGACGGATTTTCGGTGAGTTCTCAGCAGATTCCCTATCGCTTCTTCTTTTTCTTCTTCTTGGATTTTGGCAATGGAGTTCACCTCCATTCAAGGGCAAGATGAAGCCGGGAATAGTAAACCTGCTATGACATATATAGAATGTTTGCTAGGTAAGAGAAGAGGTTTGAGTTAGGTCGACATATGTCCCATCTAGATCCTCAGGCTCTTGAAAACCAGTTGACAATCATCCAGATGTGAAGATACTGTGACAAACGGAAGAATTGGTATGCCGTAGTAGAAGAAGCGTGAACAAGACTGAACCACTCTACTTCTCCAGATCAGTCGTGGTCGCCTCTCCTTTGCTGACAGTGACAGTAGTTCATTCATTTTGTGGAGCAGTGTGGACTGTGAGTAGCCAAGCTGATTCTATCATGTTCACGTCAGCCACGATTGAGGCTCGGTTCAACCTCGCCCTGCGTTTGGTGATGTTGTCGACGTTGCTGGTTCAGGAGGCTTCCTGACGCGGGAGGTGTGCGAATCCAAAGCGGCGGCGATTCTGATCCATGTGAGTACAAGCCTCAAGTTGGAATTCAAGGCAGCCCTCAGGGAGGAGATGTCGTCCGCCGATATTTGCAGGACCAGCCTCCTGCCTCGCGTCAGGGTTCTCACTGAGACTCTTGAGGTTGGAGGCTCTCTCTCATCGACGATCATAGCCGCCTTTATCGCGCGGAGGCCTGATCGAGACCTGAAGGGCACCTCAACTTCTGCCCTTATCGCTCTTTCAGCATCTCTCACGACTATTACCACTCCAGTTTCTTGACCGTGAGGGTGAGGCCCCTCGCCTCTCCTCCTGGAAGGCTCAGTATGGGTCTTGCTCCTCTGAGTCTATCACATGATATGTGAAGCGGATGCTTGACATCGCTCATTAAGTCCTCGGTGAGTGGAAGATCCAGGAAGTTCGATAGCGCCCTCGCCAATGGGAGGGTCTTCTGAGACCCGCATATGACAGAGTCAACCTTCACCATGCGGCGGGCTCTGCTTCGAGGTGTGAATTCAATATTCTGGATGAAGATGGTTGGGGGGACCCTCTTGAGTTCATTGCCTTCTAACCTCATCAGTTCGAGTTGACCTGGGCTACCGGAGCCCCTGTACACCATGACCAGACGGGTTATGCCGGCGGCTGCGAGATGATCTGCGATTTGACGAAGACTGAGCTTGCCCCTCACCAGCCTGGTTGCTCCAGGGAGATATCTGGCAAGCTCCCTTGACAGTCTTCTAGTGCCCTGTGTAGGATTCCTCCCTGTCGTTACCAGTATCACTGACTATCTTCCTTTACAGTATCCTCAGCCTTGGCTCTCCTACGCCTTCTCTTAGGTTCAGGCTCTGCCTCCACTGTCTTCACTGGGAGGCTTACCTCAGCTGATGTAGTCCTGGTGAGTCCGGTCGCAGACCTCCTCGCCGCATCTCCTGTCTTGGTGGATGGGCTGTATGCTCCTCCTGCAAATTGGAATCCGCATCGTCGGCACTCCCATAATCCTACGCTGAGCCGCTTGGCGGCTGTCTTCTGGCATTGTGGGCATTCATGCCATCGCCGCATTCGAGCAAGTATCTCTATATGCTGTCTCCGCGGGGCTGTCCCGTAACGTGTTGACAGCCCACCTCCAAGCCCTGCCTTTCGTGTCCTAGGCATCTAGCTGGCAGCCTCCATGATCAATTTCCTTATCTCCTCTGACTTGAGCATCGCAGCCTCGACCGCTGAGGTGACCTCATGGATCTCCAGTGCGCCCATACCTCCTTTCTGCATTGCGCAGACGCAGCCTTCCTTGTCAACTCCTACTGTCAGCCTGGTGCTCATAACCTCCTCCTCCTTCAGGCAGGGATCGACGATCAAGGTCCTGCCGATCTTCGCGAAGGTGACGGGGACAGGATAGTTTCTCATAGGGAGCGGCTTCGAACTCCCAGTGTAGACTATCTCGCCGTCCCTGATCTCGTATTCAGGCATTCTGCATTTCAGCAAGGCGGCCAGCGCGCCGTATGTTGAGGCGTCTACAAGGTTGCCGTCGTGGTCAAGCACGTATATGTCCACGAAGACTATGAAGACCTTCTTTCCAGGTTCTATACATAGTTCTTTGAGGTCTATGGCCTTTGACTCCCTGAGGTTTCTGTCAACCACCCGCGCCAGCTCTATAGCGTTCTCGCCTGGGGGGCCTAGTTCGAAGCTTGAGTGGGCTATAGGTGTGAGTTCAGCGTTGACTGTGAGGACACCCTCATTCGGTGTGTCTGGGAAGGGTTCTCCAAGTTCAAGCTTAACTCCGACCAGTACCTTAGTCTTGCCAAGCGTGACTTGAGCAGAACCGTTTGCCTTCTCGATCGTTCCGGTCTCGACGGTTATCTTTCTATAGTCTGATGGGGCCCTTCCGTCCATCCTTCGATTCTTCGATGCGAGGTCACGGATCCATTCCTGCTCGATCTTCGCCGCCGGTGTGGTCTGTGGTGTCATCGACATTACTGAGCCTCCAGCCTGTCCTTCTCCGGCATTTCGGTGCCTGTCAGTACTTCGTATCTCCGCTTCAGAGCCTCAGCCTGGAGGTTCCGTATCTTTCTGCATCCGTCCAAGGCCATCTCGAAGGCTCTTTCAAACTCGTCCCTGCTGAGTTTTCCATCCATCTGTATCAGAGTCACTTTGTTCAGGTTCGGCATGATCGCGACTGGCATGTCGGCTTCGCCGTATTTGTCCTCGAGATCGAAGAGGTCGGCCACTATCTGTCCTTCGACTTTGCCGACTGAGCAGGCTGATACCAGCTCTCTCATGGAGATCCCTGCGTCTGCCAGCGCTAGGGATGCTGCCACAATCCCTGCGCATCTCGTCCCGCCGTCGCACTGGAGGGCCTCCACGAATACATCTATCACAGTCCTTGGGTAGTATTCAGGCATCACTGCGGGTTCAAGAGCCTCCCTTATCACCTTGGAGATCTCTATCTCACGCCTGGACGGTGCCGGGTTCTTCCTCTCCTCTGTCGAGAACGGTGCCATGCGGTATCGGCATCTTATCACTGCCCTGTCAGGAAGGACCATGTGCTTGGGGTGTATCTCTCTAGGCCCGTAGACGCCGACTATGATCTTGTTCTTTCCTTGCTCGATAAATGCTGACCCGTCAGGGTTATCGAGTATTCCGACTTGGAGCTTTATCGGCCTGAGCTCCTCAGGCCGTCTGCCATCAAGTCTGAATCCGTTCTCATCTATCAGTCTTTCAGGTGTCTTCTGCATTTCCTTCATCCCCTAATCTTGGTCTTCATCAGCTCCAAGACTCTATCAGTCAATCCTTGAGTGTGAGCTTCCCGCTCGATCATCTTGATGACGTCGATTACCAGTTCCTCCTTCTCCGGCGTCTCGCAAGTCACTAACACTACCCCGTTCTGTCCAACGTTTAAGGAGCATGAGCTCTCCTTCTTCAACATGTTTATCATAGAACCCTCCTTGCCTATGAGGCGGGGGATCTTGGATGGTGAGATCTTGAGGACTCTGCCGCGGCTTATCTTCCCAAGACCCCTGTCTCTTATGGTGAGCAGGGGATCTCTGGTTCTATCTGCGGCTATAACCTTCGCCTTGATGAGGTCTCCGACTTCGAGTATTCTTCCACCATCCCCTCTTGGCAGGTGCTGTCTGCTCACAACCTCTGTCGCAGGGAGAAGTGCAGGGTATGGTGAGTTTATGTCCACCATCCAGCCTGACATTCCAACATCGACTATCTTTCCTATGACTAAGTCATCTACATACGGGATGTAGCAGTGTTTGAGTGGGACGACTGAGAGCCGGTTTCCCCTATGGTCGAAGATACCCATGATCGTGGAGTATACGCTCTCACCTTCCCTGAAGGTATTCAGATCTGGATAGTAGTCTCCCTGAGCAAGCAGTTCCCCTGGAGTGACTATCTGTCTCTTCTCTACGTGTAGCGTCAAGCCTAAACCACTCACATGCCTCTTCCGGTAAACTTGTCTTCCCTATCCCTTCATTGCAGCTGATAGATCATGTCAATGGGGATGTGCCTTATCACAGCTTCGGATCTAGCCCCCGTCACCCAGAATGCTGTGGGTCCCCTCAACCACTGAGTGGATTCACGTTAGTTCGCAAACTGGTCTTACTAAATCTTTCTGTGACCTGTGCAGGTGGTGGCTTCGGATGCTTTGGCGACGTCGGGTAGGCTGTTGCAGCCGATGCAGCCTGCTGGGGGCGAATCACTATTCTTGAGGTTCTGCCTTGAACCGGATATTTCTTAAGGCCTCTTTCAGGGGGCTGACAGGCCCAGGATTATATGTTGGCGCTGATTTTTCTGTGGTGGGTAGTCCCTTTGGCCGGGAACGTTAAGAAGAGCTTGATCGAGGCTGTGGATGATATCCTCAGAGATCTGGAGCAACTTAGAAGAGAGGCTTTGAGGATTGAGAGGCTGGTTAGAGGGGATTCTTGGCCTTCAGAACTCTCCTAGCGTAGAACCTTTGATTGGATGCTCCCCTGTGTGAGTCTGCCCATTCTCTCTATGAATGGCCCGTAGAGTCCTGCCGGCATCTCCATGGTTCCGACCCAGGAACCGTCGGACTGCCATTCCTCCCGACTTATGACTCCGAAGGATTTCAGTGCGCCGTATGCTCTCGGAGCATACTCAGCAGGGATCTTCACGGCCACCCGCATCTGCTCCATCTTGATCGGTAACAGGGGCCTCAGCATCTCAATCACGTCCTTCGATTGCTCCTCTGCGCTCTTGAAGGGGTCTATCGTAATCCTAACCTGGGATAATGCCTGCTCGATCCTGAGAGGTGGGTGTGGTGCTCCAGTTCTAGGGTCGATGCAGTTCCTCGAGATGAATGAGATTATCTTCTTACGCTTCTCTTCTACAAGTTGCCTCCTCTGCTCTGTGGTCAGCTGGAGCTCTCCACGCTTCATTATCTCCTCCGCGACTTTGACGGGTTCTGTGGTGCCGAAGCTCTTCTGAAGCTTCTCCGCGGAGGCCCTCGTCCCTTTACTAGCGTCAGAGTAGATCTCTTCTATGGCTATCATCTGAGTTATCGGGATAGGCTTGCCAGTCTTGTATTCAAGCGCTAGATCTGGTTTGACCAGTATCTCGAAATGTTCTCCGCCGACCGTCAAGCGAGCGGTTGTGTATCTGCTGCTCATTTCTGAGGAGCCTTTCTGCTTGGCTCGAGCTTCTTCAGGTATTCCCCTACTTCTTCATTCGTAAGCTTCCTGAACTTCTTGGTGTCTGCCGGTATTGTGGCCATCCTGATCTTCTGTGGGACGGCTTTACCCTCAAGGATCTTGGTCATGCATCTGAGGGCTAGCATGATCGCTCCTTCCAGTGTGAGGTCGTCGGTGTACTCTGCCTCGAGGATCTCGTTTGCAGCGTCTCCGCCAGCTCCTATCGACCATGCTTTGTAGGCGAGGTAGGCCCCGCTAGGATCCGTCCAGAAGACTCTGCTCCCTTTCCGGTCGACCCCTGCAAAAATCATCGATATGCCGAAAGGTCGGACGCCTCCATGCTGAGTGTAGAGCTGCTCTATCTCGCCTATCCTCCTCGTTAACAGTTCGACGTCTATCGGCTCATCATACATCAGCCTGTTGCTCTGTGCGTATATTCTCGCCTGATCGACGAGTGTGTGTGCATCGCAGCTCAGCCCTGCGACTGCGACGCCTATGTGCTCGTCTATCTGGAAGATCTTCCACATGAATGAGGGGTCCTGCAGCCTTGAGGCAGCCCTCTCCTCGGCAGCCAAGACCACGCCTTCCTTGCAGGCTATCCCGAGGACTGTTGCGCCCCTCTTCACAGTCTCAGAGGCGTATTCAACCTGGAAGAGTCTTCCGTCAGGTGAGAAGACTGTTATTGCACGATCGTAAGCCCCTGGCGCTGCAAACATTGACAAACCTTGCACCTTTCCCAGAAATCTTTCTATCGAAGTATTCTGAACCTGAGTAAAAACCTTTTGTAGACTGGTACAGCCCAAGGTGCAGATAGTCCGACTTCAGCCTTGACTGGCCTGGGCAGGTTTTCCCTCCACCCTCTTTATGTTAGATGTCTCGGTGGCGTGCACGTAGCCTTTAATTCGTCAATAAGGATCCTTATTGGTGATGAGTCTGTATGAGAGCCATGTCCACTCTTGCAGGGGCAGCTCTGCTGGTGGTAGGTCTGCTCATGGCGTA
>JAWCLX010000036.1:0-5968 GCA_038850385.1 Bathyarchaeia archaeon
TGGACGTCGGCGTCCAGATTCTGGGTCAAGATGCAGGTCTGATTGTCGTTGAGAGTCATGTGATGAGAGTTCACAGAGGACTTGTTCGAGAGATAGTCGTCTTCACACGCGACAGTTCAGTTAGGAAGGGCTGAGTTGTTTGGAGCTCATATTCCTAGGTACTGGCGGCTCTATGCCGACCGGAGACAGAGGTCTTCCAAGCGTCGTCCTGCGTAGAGGTTCAGAACTGGTCATGTTTGATTGTGGAGAGTGTTCACAGAGGCAGATGATGACTGCCAAGCTCGGCTTCAACAGAAAAATGAGGATCTTCATAAGTCACATGCACGGGGATCATGTCCTAGGCCTTCCAGGACTTCTTCAGTCAATGTCATTTTTGGGGAGACAGAGGAAACTTGAGGTGTACGGTCCCCAGGGCATCCTCGAGTTTGTCGATTCACTCATCAAGACCGTGCCATTCAACATGAGATTCCCCTTGGAAGTTCGTCAGATAGAGGCTGGAATAGTCTTGGAGGAGAGGGAATACACGATCGAGGCTGCGGGCCTCGACCACGGGATTCCCTGTTTTGGATTTACATTCGTAGAGAAGAAGAAGCCTGGTAGGTTTGACCCAGCCAAGGCTAGGGCTCTCAAGATTCCTGAGGGGCCGCTGTGGAAGAGGCTGCAGCTCGGAGAGACAGTCAATGTTGGCGGATTCAGTTTCACGCCAGACCAGGTGCTCGGACCCGCAAGGAGGGGATCGAAGGTCACGTACATAACCGACACCAGACCCTGCAAGGCCGCAATCGAGATCGCAAGGAATTCAACTGTGCTGATATACGACTGTACATTCGACGGTTCGAAGGAGAAGAGGGCTATTCAGTATGGACACTCAACCGCAAAGGATGCTGCAACTGTCGCCAAGAAGTCCTGCGTGAAGTCTCTTGTCCTCATTCACATAAGTGCAATGTATGAAGATGCGGAGCCACTTCTCAGGGAGGCGAGAAGGATCTTTCCGAACGTTACACTTGCATACGATATGATGAGACTGCAAGTTAGCCACTAGGACTGTTTTTGACAGTCTATCACGGTTGTGGCGGGACAATGACGGGTCATTGCGTCACGGTCGGTTAGGAGGTACACACCCTCGCAGCGATTCAGGATGAAGGATGTGGTATCGGAGGTATGGCTCCAGACATTTGCGTTTGAGTGGAACGCGAACAAAGTGGTTAGATAGCATCTCTCCTTGATTTGAATGGGATTCCTTGCCCATCCTCAAGATCAGATTCTTTCTATCGACTGCCTTCCAGTTCCGAGTTTGGCAGAAGCTCATGCGTCTGAGCAGTTTTTGTCTTTGCCGGCTTGCTCGCAGGACTGGTGGAGGGGGGAGCCTCAAGAAGGGGCCTCTCGAGCTACTCTACTCGATGAGCTCTGCGTGAGCCACCCAATCGCGTTCACAGGATCCGGGCATTCTAGCTCCACGGTTATCGGGCCCAGAGGGGACTCCGACTCTGAAGCGAAAGAGACTCGGCCGGCGAAGGCGGCTTGCTTGTTTAGGTTGAAGACCAAGGAGCCTTCTGTAGTCGCTGAGAGCATCAGGGACCTTGCGGCCGCTCTTATCCTATCTCTTCTCAGGAGCTCCCTGAATGTTGAAAGACCGTGAAAGCCTCGGGACTCTCCTCTCATAACCCTTCCTCCTCCGGTATCCTCAACTATACTGAGTTTGATTTCCGGGAAAACGTTCTTGATGGCTCGCTCTACTTTACATTCATCCTCTGTGTTGTTGACCCTTGCTCTAACAATCAATCGAGCATCATTCATCGAACGACTTCCTCATAGAATCTGTCAAGTTTGGATTTGAAGGTCTCAATCGTTGAATCGTTGACTATGAGGTGGTCTGCCAAGGCTATGACAGAGCCTATGCCGACAGCCAGTTCGCGCATATCCCTTTGCTGAAATTCCTCATAGTTCCTCGGATCGTCACTACGTCCTCTCCGGAGAAGACGCTGCAACCTTTGGTCAGGTGACGAGTGTATGGCAAGAAGTCTTACCTTGAAATGTTTCCTGAGAAGCTTCAGCTCGTCGAGGCTCCTTAAGCCCTCCACGACAACAATACCGGACTCGGTCCCCGCAATCCTCGGGATAAGTCGCTTTGCAACCACGTCAGGCCCCTCTTCATCGCGCATACTCAACATCAAGCTTCCCAAATTCTCCGGTGTAGGCGGCATCCTCCTTCGTGACGCCTCCTCCCTAACAACATCCCCACAAACGATGACCGGTATGCCGAGATCACTCGCCAGCTCTGCTGCGGTGCCCTTGCCTGCGCCGGGCATAGCCGCTATAGCGATTACTGTCTTTTCACGACTCAAGAGCCGACCTCACTACATCCCGACCCGAACGGGCTCAAGTTGAACGCCCACGCTTAAATGCGTTTGGCGCTCCATAAGATTGTTGGAGATCTAATGGCCAAGATCAGATCCTTCATAGCAGTCGACGTAGAAGATCGCGAGTTGAGGCAGCAGTTTACCGAGTTCCAAAAGAAGCTACTGGAGGCTGGAGCCGACATGAAGCTCGTCGCTCCTGAGAATATGCATCTAACACTCAGGTTCCTAGGCGAGGTTGAGGAGGAAAAGATCCAGAGAGTTATCGATGCCATGAGTCTTCTCAGGATTCAACCTTTCGACATCCGATTTGCAGGAACAGGCGCGTTTCCAAGCCTGAATCGGATCAACGCTGTGTGGGCCGGAGTCAAAGATGGCGGTGAGGAGCTAATGAAGATTGTAGGCGAGCTGGAGCCGAGGCTGAGAACGATCGGCATCCCTCCAGACAAGAAAGGCTTCAGTCCTCACCTGACGATTGCTCGAGTCAAGACCGGCAGAAGCAAGGACAAGATTGCAGAGTTGATCAGGAAGCTGAGCGACAAGGACTTTGGATCCTTCAAGGTTGAGTCGATAAGACTGAAGAAAAGCGTCTTGGCGCCCAGTGGTCCGACATACTACACCATCTTCGAGGTCAAGACTTGAATTCCCTTGTTTCAAGGATAAACGAGAAAGTACTGAAGAGGATCGTGCCAAGAAAGGAGGAAAGAGAACAAGTCTACGCTCTCTCAGAGGAATTGGTTCAGCGGGTCTCCAAGGCAGCCCGTATGGCTTCACTCAAGGCAGAGGTCAGCGTCCAAGGATCTGTTGCCAAGGACACATGGCTTTCAGGAGAAGCTGACATCGACATCTTCCTGAGAGTAGACCCAGACCTGAGCAGGATCGAGCTTGAGACAACATGCCTTACCGTCGCGAAAGAGGCTATCAGAGGATACAGATCGATTGAACGCTTCGCAGAGCATCCATATGTCGAGGCCTTTATTGGAAGCTCAAGAGTCAACATAGTACCGTGCTATAACGTAGCGAAGGGAATGTGGAAAAGCGCCACGGACAGGACGCCCTACCACACGGAATACATGAAGGAGCACCTCGACGCAGCGTTAAGGAACGAGGTCAGACTCTTGAAGCGGTTCATGAAGGGTATCGGCACCTACGGTGCCGAGATCCGAGTTGGCGGCTTCAGCGGGATGCTCTGCGAGACACTTATCCTGTACTACAGGTCCTTCCGGAACACTTTGCAGGCGGCCTCGAAATGGAGAGAAGGCACCATCATAGACATAGAGAACCTTCTCGGCGGTGACTATGAGGAGGCATACGACCTTTTCGATCAGCCTTTGATCGTCATAGACCCTGTTGACAAAGCTCGAAATGTTGCTGCGGCCGTCAGGGATGAGAAGCTTTGGGAGTTTGTGGCAGTCTCGAGAGCGTTCCTGTCAGCACCCAGCCTCAAGTATTTCTTCCCCCCAAAGAGGAGGAGGATGAGCAGAAACGAATTCTTAAGAAAGCTTGATGAAAGGGAGACCAGCCTTATCGGACTGGTATTTGGAAGGATAGATGCGCCTGTGGATGTTGTCTGGGGTCAGATCTTCAAAACGGAGAAGAGCATAGCCAGATTTCTGCAAACCAGAGGGTTTACGGTGATGAGGACATCGTCATTCAGCAACGAGAACGATCTCAATCTGGTCCTAATCGAGCTTCAGAACGAGATTCTGCCCAAGCCGATAAGACACGTCGGACCTCCAGTTGAAAGGATAAATGAGTCTAGTAGGTTTTTGGAGACTCACCTGCGGGCGAAGGACACGCTCTCAGGTCCTTGGATCGAGAGGGACAGATGGGTGGTCCTGAAGGCGCGCGCGCAGCTAAGCGCGAGGGAGATACTGAGGGAATCGCTCCATGATGGGGGCCGGGGCATCGGCGTTCCAAGTCTTGTCGCAGAAGCGGTTAGGAAGAAGAGGTTCAGTCTATTGATCGGCCGACAGCTCGGCAGACTTCTTGGGTCTGGAGAGTTCTCAGATTTTATGAGCGCTTATCTAAGGGGTGAGCCTGAGTGGCTCAGTTGGCGGCCAGTCGACACCTCTAGATAGAGGACGATTCATTTGAGTCGTATAAGCATCATGGAAGCACCGGCTCGAATCATATGTTACCCAAAGCCCAGCGAGAATGAGAGACTGGGGAGAATGAGGGAGATACAGGACCTAGGAGTCCATGCCCTCCTCACCGAGGGGGGAACGATTATCGACGGCCACAGGATCCTTGGTAAGGGCTGCGTCAGCCTCGCTCTTCTGGCAGAATCCTGCGTGGGGAGGGCGGTTCTCAAGATAAGAAGAGTCGACGCGAACCGAGAAGACATGTCCCACGAAGTCGAAGCATTGAGACTCGTCAATAGATTCGGAATCGGGCCCAGGCTGCTCGGCAACTCGAGGAATATGTTACTTCTCCAGTACATAGATGGGCCGCTGATCTCAGACTGGCTTTCTGGAGTTCAGGAAGGAGATCTGATGAGAGTCAAGGGTACTCTAAGAACATTGCTTACGCAATGTTACAGACTTGATCTGATACGGGTTGATCACGGGGAGTTGAGTAATGCATCGAAACATGTTGTAATCAGGCAGCCTGACTGGCAGCCGTTCGTATTGGACTTCGAGTCCGCAAGCAAGAAAAGACAGGTCAAGAATCTCACTTCCATATGCCGTTTCCTGTTTATGACCGATTTGAGCCCTACTCCTCTCCAAAGTTGGAGATGTGCGATCGACTGGGAGGACTTGAAGGCTAAGCTGAGAGAATACAAGTCAGGGCCTAATGAGAAGAGGTTCAAGCAAGTGCTTGATACATTTAACCTTGTCGCATGACTGGTGAATCCGTATTGAATAAATAACCTTGACCGCGTGAGATGGACGTTGAAAATGGCACCAAGGAGAGGATCAGAAGCAGCCTTAAGCTCTATGGAGAAAGCCTGAGCGTGACATCCGAATTGAGTACGCGCGTTTCACTCACGATCACACATGAGCTCCTCAGAAGCATCGATGAACTTGCTCGTATGAAGAAGACTAGTAAAGCCATGCTGCTATCTGAGGCGGTCAAGCTTGGAGCTAGAGAGCTCAGGATTCGCTATGCAATAGAACAGTATCAGAGAGGATTTATGTCCGCGGGTCGGGCGGCCGAGATAGCCGAGGTCGGTCTGGCCGAGTTTCTGGACGAGATGAGAAAGAGAGGGGTTGTCATACGCCATAATCTCGACTCACTGATCGAGGAGAGGTGAAGGTTGACCGTTATTCCTGATCCCATATCGATGGTCCTGCTTGCAAGGCATGATGCTCTAGAGCTTCTGGCAGGCGCTTACGCCAAAGTCGCTGTCCCGACATCTATCATTGAGGTCATAGAGAGCACTGCCCTTGACAAGGGGATCTCTGAGGGTTGGCTGGAGCTACTCGATCCGGACATAGATCATGTGATGAGGGTTGACGAGATACAGTCGAGGAGCGGAGTCAAACTGTCCGTTCACGAGGAGGCTTGCATAGCCTTGGCGCTGCAGCTCAGGGCTGACGCGGTCCTGACGATCGACAGGGAGGTTCAGTTGGCGGCCAAGCTTCTTGGTTTACGCGTAGACGGGATAT
>JAWCLX010000036.1:5992-8222 GCA_038850385.1 Bathyarchaeia archaeon
GGCTGCGTCAAAGTCTGGGCGGATATCCAAGGAAGAAGGCATTAGACTATTCCACAAGATCTGCAAGGAGATCGTACCCGGTCTCGGCATAGAGGTGGCTTTCCAGAACTCACAGCAGTGGCAGAGGACGGATTAACCTTCATTATTCATTTATGGTGGAGCCGTGTCTCTCGGCTCTTGCCGGACAACGCTTGTAGTTCAGCAGGCTCCACACCTGAGGGTGTTGCATCCGGTTCTTGCTCGCTGCGTCTTCCTGAGAGATACTTCACCATTCCTTCATCTAGCTCGAGCCACCGCGCAATCCTTTCAGCCTCTCCCTGATTGTTCTTGAATATGTGCTTGATGTAGGGGATGAAATACTTGATCGCGCCTGTTGTGGATATGTGGCATCGTTGAGATATCTTCCTGCCAATCTCGAATTTCAGGTTGCTCTCTCTCCTTAGCCTCCCCTTGAGTTTGATCCTCTCCGGAAAGCTCATCTTGACCCACGAGGGTTTGGTCCTCTCCCGCGCCATAGCAACTCCGGCGGTCATGAGGTCGAGAGCGTAGCTTAGGAGTGTCCAGTTCTGTGTCTTGCGCATTCTGGTCAAGTGGAGGTCGGCCTTGGCAAGAGCCTCGAAAGCATTCTTCCTGTCCTTCGGGTCGCTGAGCTGTGCTGGCGCGTTCTCGTATATCCACTCGAAAAGCATCTCGGGGTCGACGTCGACGAGGTCAGCGGCCCTCCTAGCCCAGGCGCAAGTCTTAGCATTGAAGATCGACGCTAGGACCTGGAAGATGCTCTCCCTTCTGTCTCTCCAACCTAGCCACACAACATCGTCATAGGTGAGTTTGCTTCTTCCAGTTGAGAGCGTCTGTAGATCATTTATCATCGAGCGCATGTCACCACTGTCACGTTCGGCTATGAACTTCAAGGCTTTCTCTTCGACCTCCAAGTTCTCCGCCACGCAGATCCTTTTCAAGTAAGGTATTGAATCCCTAAGTCCGAGGCGCTTGAACTGTATCATCAAGCAGAGGCCACGGAGCGGCGCAAGCTTAGGATCCCATGGATCATTCGCAGTCAGGACCAGCGGCCAATTCGTCCGCTCTATCGCGTTGACTATTGTCTCGACTGCTCCTCGATCTGAAACCGGATCTATTCCATCGACCTCATCGATGAGGATGAGTTTCTTTCCACCGAACAGACTTCTCTGCTCCGCAGCGGTCCCTACGATTCGCTCTATCGATGCTGCCGTCCGCTTGTCGCTGGCATTCATCTCCAGTAGATCGAGGCCTAGTTCTCTTGAGGCTGCCTCGGCTGAGACCGTCTTTCCTGTCCCGGCTGGCCCGTATAGGAGGGCTGCCCTCTTCTTCGGCGGCTTCTCGGCCCAGGAGGTGAGCCAATCTTTCAGGGCAGCTATCGCGTCTTTGTTTCCAGCTATCTCGCCTAGTCTCCGTGGTCGATACTTCTGAGTCCATGAGGCCGGCAAGATTCTCAACTATTCCTCTCTGAAGACATGGATGCTATCTGAGCTAGGAGGGCGCTCAGTTGAACTTCCTCGTCGGCTCCCTGCGCGAGCCTGTAGTCGACCTCACCCAGAACCTCGGCTATCCGGATTCTCCTCTTCTCAGGCAAGTCCATCTGGAAGACCTCTGTGTGAAGTTGCTTCAGGATGTCCTGTCCGGAGATCCCGTATTCAATGAGCATCTTCCTCAGCCTGTTACGGGCCTCGATAAACTTGTTCTCTAGGCATAGTGAGAGCATTTCTGTAACATCTTTGGGCTCAGCCCTTCCGACGACTTGAAAGACAGCCTTCTCATCGACTTTCCTGCCTGTTGACGCTGCTGCTTGGAAGGTGTTTATCGCAAGTCGCATGTCTCCCCCAGAGATCGCGACTATAGCCTTCAGACCCTCCGCATCGAATTTGACACCTTCCTTGACACCGATCTCAGCCAGGTGAGATTGTATGTCTTCATCCCTCAGCTTAGCGAAGCGGAAGAGGGCACATCTGGACTGGATCGGTTCTATTATCTTTCCTGAATAGTTGCATGAAAGGATGAACCGACATGTCTCGGTATATCTCTCCATGGTTCGGCGTAGAGCATGTTGGGCATCAGCCGTCATATTGTCAGCTTCGTCAAGCACTAGAATCTTGAAGGGGACTCGGCTGATAGTGGATATCCTCGCGAAGTCTTTTACGGTAGTTCTTATCACGTCTATTCCACGCGCATCGCTTGCGTTCAGTTCCATGTA
>JAWCLX010000036.1:8232-11475 GCA_038850385.1 Bathyarchaeia archaeon
GTAGGCATCCATGTATCGTTCACCGAAGAGCTCCCGGGCCAGACAGAGTGAGGCGGTGGTCTTTCCTGTTCCCGGGGGCCCGGCGAAGAGGCAGTGAGGCATAGACTTTGTCTTCACAAACTTCTTGAGGCGCTCAACGATCTCGACCTGGTCCCTTATCTCGTCAAGGACCTGAGGCCGATATTTCTCTGCCCACATTGCAGCTTCCAAGATCCCTGACCTTCCTCGCTGCGAATTGAAGGAGTAGAAGCTCTATAGAAGCTTAAAGGATTACTGCGTGGTCTGTAAGCCACAGTATAGGATGTCAGGACAGGATTCTTTCCATTTCGTCAACCTCTGATTCCTCAGGCATAGGTATTCCAGTGACCTTCGACGCTCTCTCAGAGAGGGCTACCAAATCAGACCTAGAGAGTAGACTGAGTCTCCATTTGCGGGCACCTGCCATCAGTTGCTGAAGGCCTACGCCGACTCTGTCGTGCAGGTAGCTGTAGAGTCCAACAGCCTCCCAAGGTATCCTCTTGAATCGCGCACCATACTTTGCTCTCAGTTCGCTTGCGCAGTAGAAAAACTTCTCCGGATCCTTGCTGTACCGGTCGGAGAAGGCTTTCGGAAGACTGCCCTTTGATGCCAGGTCTAGGAAGTACGCAGACTTCATGACTGCTGTCAGAGGGGAACGGCCGAAGAGAACTGCCTTGACGTACGGCCCTCTTCCGAAGTTGCTCAATGCGATAGATTTGAATGTTTGACTCTCATCTATGAAGCCCCCCGCCATGACGAGGTCTGGGACGTACTTCCCCTTCCTGCTCAGTATCTCCGCACACTTGAGGACCTGCGCCTCCAAACATACTGTTGGCGTGCTCATCTCATCCATCATCGGTACGGGGCTCATCCCAGTTCCTCCTCCAGCACCGTCAAAGGTGACGAAGTCAATCTTCGCGGTCGAGGCCAACTTCATAGCGAAGGCGACTGCTGAGGCCCTGTACGCACCTGTCTTGAGTGAGATGCACTTCGCTCCTTGCTCTCTCAGCTTATCGATGTCCTCGAGAAAGCTCTCCTCGTCTGGCATGCCTACTCTACTGTGCCTCTCGAAGGTTGTGAAGACACCTTGTTTGAAGGATTCCTGGACGGTCCTGTCCTCAGGGTCTGGAAGGACAAAGTATCCTCTCTCCTTGAGCATCAGGGCTTTCTCAAGACTTGAAACCCTCACTTCACCGCCTATGGCCTTCGCTCCCTGCCCCCATTTTCTCTCTATCACATTGACTTCTAGTTTGGTGAGGGCGTACTTATCGACGCCAAGCCTCTGATCTTCAACGTTTGTCTGGACCGCTATCTCCCCGTTCTTTCCGTCCCAGAACTCTCTGAAGGCTTCAACCCTTGAGGAGAGTTCCTTGGAGTATGTTACCTTACCGCCAGCAAGCTTTGTCTCAGGATCCATTCCGCAGACGTTTTCACCTATCGTGATGAGTATCCCAGCTATGGCAGCCCCTTTTGCTAAACCTTGCCAGTTAAGACGTGCAACATCAGTGGAACCATATGCACCTATCAGTATCGGGAGTTTAAGCGGGATCCCGCCGACACGTGTTGATATGTCCACGTTTGGGAAAACTGCGAGGTCTGAGTCTGCCTCCACGCCTTCAGCACCCAGCAGTGACGACTGAATATTGAAGTGTGACCAGTCTAGACCGAAGTCCTTCAACGCGCTGGCAGTACTCTTGCCGTACTGGTGGGGGTCAGGGTATAGAGCCTCCCTTCCCCTGAAAGCTGCAAGACTTATCTCACACAGGATCGGGCACTCACGTATGCATATTGGACACATGCCACTAGTGCAGCTTGTGTCACTTACTCTCGTTGTGGTTCCTGATGTCGACTTGCCGTTTAGGTACGCGGAGTTTCTATGGACTCTGTCCACCAAAGTGTACACCAACCTCCTAGGAGTGACATCTGACATTTTTGACATATGTAGTTCTGGTACTGGATGAAGTGGACAGATGTGCAGGGAGGCCGATATATACTGTGGGTACATTCCTGGCCTGCCGGTCTGCCGAAGATGATACTGACCTTCTTGAACAGTACTTTTTCGGACACAAGCCTAGGCTATTTTCTGGGCGTTATGCTATCCGAGTCTAGGACAATCATTTTGTTCACAGCTCCACAGGTAGGGGTATGCGACCTAATCTCTTCCTAGAATAGACCCAGAACACGAATAGTCAGTGACAGAAGATTCCTGTACCTAACATTCAAGTTCTCCAAGACCTAGCGATGCAGAGGACACTATTCAAGCCACGGCGCAGCTTGCACTTCCCTGCAGGTCAGGAAGAGATGGATATCTCTTGCAGCCCTCCTCCCTCCCCCCATCGCCTCAATCACAGTGTCGGAACCAGGCACTACGTCCCCGGCAGCCCAGATCCCCGGGCGTGAAGTCCTGCCCCGACCATCAACAACTATGTAGCCATCTTCATCAACCTTGAGTCCTGGTGTTGTATGACGGATAATCGGGTTCGGCCCTTGGCCGATGGCTACTATGACCATGTCCAGGTCTAGCACGAAGTTAGATCCACTCACTTCTATCGGTCTCCTTCGACCCGTGTTGTCCGGCTCGCCCAGCTCCATCCTGATACATTCAAGACCACGGACCCAGCCAGATTCATCTCCCAAGATCCTGACTGGGCTTGTAAGTGTCAGGAACTTTACGCCTTCGCTCCTGGCGTTTGTGACCTCTTCAACTCTTGCAGGCATCTCCCTCTCTGTCCGTCTGTAGACGATGAACACCTCCTTTGAACCAAGTCTAACAGCAGTTCTGGCTGCGTCCATAACCACGTTCCCCCCACCTATCACGGCTACACGTTGACCCACGAAGATAGGCGTGTCGTATTCTGGAAACCTGTAGGCTCTCATAAGGTTGCACCTGGTCAGAAACTCATTCGCGGAGTAAACGCCGTTAAGGTTCTCTCCCGGAACGCCTAGGAACTTCGGCGATCCAGCGCCACTTCCAATGAAGATCGCATCGTAACCTTGTTCTTGCAGTTCGTCGACCGTGAGTGTTTTGCCTATGACAACATTCTTCTCTATCCTGACGCCTAGACCCAGGATGTAGTCTATAGCTTTCTTCGTGATCTCTTTTGGTAGACGGAAGGACGGTATCCCATAAGTGAGAACCCCGCCCGGTTCGTGGAGTGCTTCATAGATGGTGACTTGATGACCGAGCTTCTGCAGGTCTGCTGCGACAGTAAGGCCGGCTGGGCC
>JAWCLX010000037.1:0-11407 GCA_038850385.1 Bathyarchaeia archaeon
AGGCTTGACCTTGAAGTAGTTCAATTCACCAGGGGATACCGTGACTGTGGGACCCTGTTCACAGAATCCTGAGCAGCCGACCCTTTTGAGCTCAACCTTGTTCTGAAGGCCCTGCTTCTCCAGCTCGGCCCTAAGAGCCTCCATGACTTTGAGGGCGCCGAGCGCCACAGAGCATGTGCTCAAATTCACAGCGATGATAGGCTTGCGTGGGTCTCTGCTCGACCTTATCCTTCGGCGGAGGCTCTCAAGCTCCTTTGGTGATGTTATACGCTTCATATCCTATAGGCTCCTCTACCTGTATCCACTCAGGATCCTCTCCACATCTGGAAGCTTGAGGTTGCCGTGGTAGTCGCCGTCAACCGTCATGACTGGGCCAAGCGCGCAGCAGCCGACGCAGTTAACAGTCTCGAGGCTGAAGTTGCCGTCAGGGGTGGTTCCGCCGCTTTCTGTCTTGAGAGACCTCTGTAACTGGTCAAGGATCTGCTCTGCACCACGAACCTTGCATGATGTTCCCATGCAGACCCTGATCAGGTGTCTTCCACGCGGGGCGAGTGAGAAGGCCTTGTAGAAGGTGGCGATCTGGTAGACCTGACTGAGGGGGACATTCAGTTGTTTGCTTGCTTCTGTGAGCATATCTGCGGGGAGCCAGCCGAAGCTCTTCTGAAGTCTCAGGAGGATCTGTATGAGCATGCTCCTATCACAGTTGTACTCCTCCACAACTCTCTTCACGATCGCGGCGACGCCGATCAGTCTCGCAGTCTCCTTCTTGACAACAGCCTCCCTCTCCATATTCTTCCTCAATTTCTTCAGCCTCACTGTGAGGGCATCCTCCTCAGGTACCCTTACCTTGTAGCGACACCTCGGGCAGGTCGCGTAGAACCTGTTCTCGCCTTGGTAGTCCCATCTGTAGTTGCAGTGTTGGCAGAGCAGCTCAACCATAAAGACTTACTACCTACCTACCCACACACACCGGGCGAGACCATATTTGAGCCTTTCCTGCAGCACCGGAGGGTTAGCTGCCCCTATTTGTCAGTCTGTGCGATGGCACTCCACAACCCTTTATGCCATCTGGCTCGACTTCATGGTGATGGCTTATGCTGGAGAGTGAGGTCGGCATAGGAATAGTCGGCCTAGGATTTGTGGGTGAGAGAGCACACCTACCGTCATTCAGATCCATTCCCAGCGCAAGGCCTGTAGCCGTGGCCGACATAGATACGGAAAGGGCAAAGAGAGCGGCTGAAAAGTTCAAACTCAAGTCAGCGTACTCCAGCCACATCAACTTGGTTAAGGATCCCGAGGTGGACGCGGTCGTAATCTCGGTCCCAACATTCCTTCACAGGCAGATAGCTGTCGACGCTGCTAGGGCTGGTAAGCATATCCTGTGTGAGATGCCTCTGGCGCCGACGTTGCAGGAGGCTCAGGAGATAATCGACGAAGCCGAGGCGGCAGGCGTGATCTTCATGCCTAGTCTCAACTTCAGGTTCACTCCAAACTATGTCAAGGTGAAGGAGCTGATTGCTTCCGGCTCGATAGGCGTGCCGGTCGCAGCCTTCTACAGGGAGTTCATAGCCGCCGAGGAGTTGGCGCAGCAGTGGCCCGCGAACTCGTGGGCTTGGGATGAAGCGAAGAGTGGTGGAGGACCAGTATTCACGCTCTCAGTCTGGTCTATTGATCTCTTGCGTTGGCTGCTACAAGCAGATGTTGTTGAGGTTTACTCATCCTCTAGGGATGTGGTGCTGAAGCAGTTCAGGGGGACCATCGGATACAACCTTCCGGCAGTCCTTAAGTTCTCGAATGAAGTCGTAGCCAGACTGGAGTTCAGCGGGCTTGTCAGGCCTGCGATGAGTGAAAGCAGGCTTGAACTGCTATTTGACAGCATGAACAGTCTCACGACTGAGGGTAATGACCGTGTGATCCTCTGCACGGCCGAGCCTGACAGGCAGGAGTGGAGGTTCAGGGAGAAGGGGCCTAGGGTCTGGGGGCACCTCCAAGAAGATCAGCACTTCGTGGAGTCGATCCTGATGAAGAAACGGCCGATTATAACTCCTGAAGATGCACTAAAGGCTCAGGAGGCGGCTGCCAAAATAGTCAAGAGTCGGCTTTGACATCAGGTTTTGTGTGGGTGCGGTCCAAATCCTCCATATCTTCGTCTCTGGATTGCCCTCAGCTAACAGAATTGATGATAGTTCTTCAAGAATTTTCTAAGAAAAAGGATGGGTGGATCTGGATCAGAGCTTCTCAGAGTGCTGTTGGATCGCAGAGATTCTCTCTGCTCGCAGCCACTCTGCCGCAGACCTTGCAGATGAACTGCGGATTCTTGACGAGGGCTCTAACCTCATCCACATCATAGGTGTCTGTCCAGATCTTGCACAGGTGCTTCTCATGTCCGATATGAGGTAGCTTAACCATACTTTCCACCTTGATATTATTTCAAGCTTCTTCGGTAGAGCAGTACTTAAGCGTAGCCCTAATTCTTGTGGGTCTACTTGCATATTCTGGAAATCCTCTCTAAAGGACACACTTGGATGTTCTGAGCTCAGCGGTGTTGCCTCATCTCAGTCATACTGCGGGCAGGCTCTCGAAAGAGCTTCATTTTCAAGCGTGATTCGTCGACTGCCCAGTTTCTGTCCAGAGGCTGCAGGGCCCTTAAGGGATTTAAGCTGCCGATCAGCAACAGGACAGTCATGAATACTGCTCTCTCCGTAAGGATTGGTGGGAAAGCAGGCCAAGACCTCCAGACGATCGGCTACATACTCGCCGAGACTCTTGCTCGAGGCAGCCTCCACGTATTCGCGAACCAAGATAATGAGTCAAGGATCAGGGGCGGCCACAACTTCTTCCAGGTGCGCGCAAGCGACTGGGGCTTCAGTCTCGTCGACATCCTCCAGCCATGCGTCACCTTCAACCGAGTCAACACTTACCAGTGGTACAGGAAGAGAGTGTACAAGCTCGACAGCGCCTACGATCCAAAAGACAGGAAAGCCGCACTCGAGAAGGCTCAGGAGTGGGCCGACCGAATCCCCATCAACGTCATCTACACTGAAGAAAGGTCGACGTATGAGGACCATAACCCTAAGATCGTCCAGCCCCTTGGTTGAGCATCCTCACAACGTAAAAGATTTTGAGAGGATCCTTGAGGAGTTCAGAGTCTAGATCGGGAAGAGGAGCATATTTGAGGATCAGGCTTTTTCACATACTAGTCCTCGCGGTCTTGATTTCGTCGATTTCCCTAGCACTATTCTATACCCTCTCCTACTATGCTGCAAGATCAACGCTCATAGAGACAAGAACGATAGGTCATTCTCAGTCTGAAGACTTAGCCATCTCCTGCATCGCCGTAAACACTTCATACGTCGCCGGCGAGAAGGCTGTGTTCTATTTCGAGGTTGTCAACCTTGGAAACAAGACAATCCGTAGGATCGACTACAACTTAAGAGTAACCGCTCTAAGCCTTTTCGGCCTCCGGATACTAGAGACGAGTGAATACTCTACCAGGATCTACATGAAGGGAGTCACTGAGAGGCTGGTGATAGAGAGAAGCCTGCCAACTATCACCCCGTCAGGCTTCTACGCTCTCCAGATAGTTGCGAAGCCTGAGGGCCTAGACCCTCTCGGGCCTTGTGAGCTGGTGATCTACGTAAGTGACTCCAAGTATCTCATGATTTTTCTTGGATCTTCCCTGATCCTGTCCGGCAGCTTATACGGTCTGTTGACGGTCTCGGCTTATGTGAGAAGGGTCGGTGTGGAGTCTGTGAGGCCGAGCCTCAGAAGTGTTGCATCAGCTCTTCTTTCACTGGACTTTTGTGTGGAACACGCAGGGAATAGGTCAATAGAGGTTCTTCAGAGCTTCTCGGTCGGTCAGAGGTTTGTCTTCTCCGCTATATGCAGCTTGCTCCTTGCAGGTCTGTCCCTCGAACTCAGGCTGCAGGGCCTAGCTGATCAACTGGCGATCCTGACCTACTTCGCGCTTGTGGTGGGGGTTGGGAACCTGTTCTGGGAGAACTTTAGGGAGGCCAGGCCGCCAAGGTTCAAGCTCCCGTTCCCGTTGAGGTCTATGCTGAGCCTCCTTTTGCTGACTGTCCTCCTGTACCTTTCACTGCCAGCTGTCTCAATCGTCTTTGTTGTTTTTTCAGGGGCTGTTACAGCAGCGGTTGCGGTTGACTCGATATTTGGGCTGAGGAGGCGCAGCTGTCTGTGAACAGATCCTTGAGGTGGGAGTTCAGACGGTCCTGCATGCTATTATCAGGTATTGCAGAGGATAGTGGTCTTTCGTAAAGAGCGGCATGTGCGCTCTTGCTGTCTCTCAGGCTACCGTCCTCCCAGTCCGACGGCATAGAACTCAACACTGTCCGAGAACTTTTTCGGATCATATATTCGTCTTCCATCGATGACGAGCGGGTTCCTCATCAGCCTCTTGAAGTCTTCAGGCCGGACTCCCTTGAACTCGTCCCACTCAGTGACTAGGATGCAGCAGTCAGCGTCACGTACGCATTCCTCAGCAGAGCTAGAATATGATATCCTGTTGCCGAAGACTGCTCGGGCGTTCTGCACGGCAGCTGGATCGTAGGCATTAACCAGCGCACCTTCTTGAAGTAGGTGATCTATTATCCTTATCGATACTGCCTCACGTAGATCGTCTGTGTCAGGCTTGAAGGCGAGGCCTAAGATTGCTATTCGTCTGCCTTGAAGACTTCCGAGTGCCTTCCTCGCTGTCTGGACTGCCCAGAGGGGCTGGAGCATGTTGACTCTCAACGCAGCATCCAAGATAGGCAGCTCTATGCTCAGGCCCTTGGCGAACGCAAGGATAGCCTTCAGGTCTTTTGGAAAGCAGCTGCCGCCCCAGCCTAGGCCAGCCTTCAAGAACAGCGGTCCAACCCTAGGGTCGAGGCCTATCCCTTCAGCGATCTTCTCGACATCGCAGCCTTGGATCCTCTCACATAGGTTCGCTATCATGTTGATGAAGCTGACCTTGGTGGCTAGGAAAGCATTGTTAGCGTACTTGATCATTTCTGCGTTCGCAGGCGTCGTCCGTATGACCGTCGGCAGATCCCTTTCGTAGAATCTCCAGTAGAGCTTCTCCAGTAAGTCGCCTGACCTTCTATCATACTCGCCTATTATCAGTCTATCCGGTTTGAGCATATCTTGGACGGCTGAGCCTTCCTTGAGGAATTCAGGGTTTGCGCATAGCCCGAAGTCTCTTCCACAGGTCTTTTCTGAGGTCTTCTCCAGTAGCGGCTTTACCGTTAGATCGCAGGTTCCTGGAACGACTGTGGACCGCATAACAATGAGGTGGTATCCTTCAACGTCTCTGAGAGCCTCTCCTATGGATTCAGAGGCTGAGGTTACTTGGCTGAGGTCTATGGAGCCGTCTTGAAGGCTCGGGGTTCCCACTGTCACGAAGATGGTCTCAGAGTTTCCTAAAGCTTCCTTTAGGTGCTTAGTCACTTTGAGCGTCTTGGCCTTGATGGATCTTGAGATAAGTCCTTTCAGCCTCGGCTCATGGATAGGGGATCTCCCGGAGGCTAGGGCCGCTATCTTCTGACTGTCCGTGTCTATGCCTATCGTCTCTATTCCCCGGCTGGCGAGGCATGCGGCCATCGTCAGGCCTACGTAGCCTAGGCCTATGACCGCGGCTCGGCTCATTACTCCTCACCCATTGCCTTCTTGGAGAGGCGTTGAGCAAGGTCTGTTCGGAACCAAGAGATCGTTCGTCTGAGCCCTTCCTCAAGCCGGATCTCAGGCTGCCAGTCCAGCATCCTCTTCGCCTTAGATATGTCTGGGCATCTCCTTCGCGGGTCATCCTCTGGGAGTGGGTGGAATGTTATCGTTGAGTTGCTGCATGTGAGGGTCTTTATCCTTGTTGCCAGCTCGAGTATGCTCGTCTCCTCAGGATTCCCGATGTTGAAGACCTCGCCGCGGGCAGAGTCCCTTGTCAGGGCTTGTAGAATCCCTTTGACAGTGTCTGTTACGTAGCAAAAGGATCTGGTCTGGGAACCGTCCCCGTAGACCGTTATCGGGGCTCCTTCAACCGCCTGCATTATGAATCTGGAGACTGCGCGGCCGTATAGGCCTTCAGGCCTGAGGCGGGGGCCGAACGAGTTGAAGATGCGGAGGATCCGGACATCCAGACCATGTTTTCTCTCGTAGGCTTTGCATAGTGCCTCGCTGAATCTTTTGCTCTCATCGTATGGTGAGCGTGGACCTATCGGATTCACTTTTCCCCAGTAGTCTTCAGGTGTAGGTATCAACTCTGCATCCCCATAGACTTCTGAGGTTGAGGCGAACAGAAAGGTTGAGCTGTGCCTTCTTGCGACCTCGAGAGCCCTCAGAGTCCCCAGGGAGTTCGCGGTCAACGTCTCCACTGGGTAGGCTTGATAATCCTCTGGGGAGGCTCTGCTTGCGAGGTGCAGGATGCACTTGAACCCGTCTTCGTGCACAGCCTTCTCCAGCTCTTCAACATCGGCCTGGATGAATCTGAACCTTTTCGATCTCTTGAGGTGTGAAATGTTGTTGATGGAGCCTGAGGATAGATTGTCCACGCAGACCAGGCTGACCCCAAGTTCGATCAATGCGTCTGAGAGCCAGCTGCCGAGGAATCCGGCCCCACCTGTGATCAGGATCTTTTCTCCACTCAAGCACTGGAGACTAGGGGTAAGGAGTATCTCCTCGAGCTCACCGAGCGATATATTGTTCAACATCTCCTTGAACCTTGATTACTCATGTTTGGGTCTTGGCGCGGCTGTAAGAGGTTGAGAGGGCGTCCCAGTACATCTCAGGGTTGCCGATGTCGAGCCAGACCTCATCAGGCCTGAGCCTTATCGCGTACACCTTCAGGTTCCACTCGATCAACGTCTGGATCGCGTCTGTTAGCTGGAGTTCTCCTCCTCTGTCCGGTCTAGTATTCTCCAACGCCTTGAATATGACTGGGTCGAAGATGTAGATCGGCATTATCGCGAGATTCGTCTGCGGCCTCTGCGGCTTCTCGACGACACTGAGGACCTTCAACATGTCGCCGTCTTTCCTATCAACCTCCGCGACCCCATACTGGCTTGGGTTGCTGACCTCCTTCAGGAGGAGGACAGCGTCAGCGCTCAGCCTCTGATACTCATTAACCAACTGCGTCAGGTATTCATGGTTCCTAGATATTATGTAGGTGTCGCCTGCATGGACCAGGAATCCCCCGCCGCTCACCATCGGTCTGCCTCTTAGAACCGCCTCACCGAATCCTCTCTGCTCAGGCTGATTCACCCAGACTATCTTCGATCTCTCGAGCCTATCATAGAATCTCTCCAAGTCGGAGGCTGATTTGTCCCTGCCCCTCGCCCTCAGAACTTGGAGGAACCCAGGATCCTGGGTGAAGTGGTCTTCTATGACCCTCTTCCCCCTGCCTATGATGAAACAGAACTCTTTGATGCCGAAGCTGTGCAAGTTCTCGAAGATAAGCTGAACCAACGGTTTGAGGCAGACCTCGCCGTTCGGGGAGTTCGTGAAGACTGGGAGCATCTCCTTCGGGAGCTCCTTAGTGGCCGGGTTGAGCCTTGTGCCTAGGCCTGCAACCGGGATCACGGCCTTATCGACCACCAATGTGCGCCGCCTGCCATGCTCAAGACTATGACTTCAATTCAGAAGCTGATTATGCTCGGTATCTGTCTTTCGATCAATCAGTTTAGGCTGCTCTACATCGCCACACCTTATATTGTTGACTCGTCGACATGGACTCTTTCTATGTTGGTTCAGTTTCTGGCGTCGGGGCTTCATCCTCTCCAAGATTGGTTGTTGAACACTCATCTTCTTGTGGTACTGGTAGAACTATGGTGAGTGATGTGGGAGGGCAGAGGTTAAGGTATCAGGTAACCGTGCCGGGAGAGATCCGTGGGAGGACAATTTTGAGAACAGGCGGCGAGTTGCTTATCAGAGAGGAAGGCGGGAGGATGCTCATTGCGACACTCGCAATGATAAGTGCCGACTTCACAAATCGATCTGCAGTACATTTAGGCCCCACGCAGGATTAACGGTATTGCTGGCGGTCCAGCTTTCTGGAGATCAAGCCTCAGTTCAAGAGTGGAAGAGGCGTACACGACCTTTCTAGAGGGGTCCATTGTAGGATTTGGTTGCAGGACATCCTAGACACTCCTTATCCTTGAAACTGTCACATTTACTGCAGAGCACTCCGCAGGGTGAACATTCCTTCTGCTCGGCAGCTATTCTGATAGGTAGGAATCTCGGGTAGTCCGGCAATTTACCTATGTAGACTTCTGATCGCCTAACCCCTTTCTGGACACGTAATGAGCAGACTCCGATCACGCTCTCCAGCGTTGAGAAGTCCTCGCCCACCACGACCGTTAGTAGGTTGGTTGCGCTCAGTTGGGATAACAGAACAGTACGCGGGCACTCTTTGAATAGCTCAGTCAATTCATTAAGTCTTCGCGAGTTCTCAACCTCCACCAGTATTGCAGCTATTTTTGAATCTAAGCGGTCTACATTCAAGCAAGCTGAAACTTTCACAACCCCCTTATCGATCAACCTCTCCAGTCGTTTGTGAATTGCGACATGTGAGACTCCTATTTTCTTGGCTATGCTTGCGAGTGCAACCCGTCCGTCTTTCTGCAACTCGGAGACTATGACCTTATCTATATCGTCGAGCAGCTTTCTTGACACGCCTTAATACACCGAAGAATTTCGGTTAAGTTTTGTAACATGCGCGTTTTAAGGTTATCGAGCCTATGGTAAGTATTGACACACAAAAGGCGAGTACATAAGTAATAGTATAGGGGATTTAATGAGCAAGCGAATACAGACAAATAAATGTTCAGGAAATGTTCCTGATGCAGTGCATAGATCAACTCTTCTCTTTGTATGGGATCATGCAGAGAAGCTTCATGGTCTTCTGGCTTGTATTTCTTGTCTGATGCATCTCGTTCGGCGGGATAAAAATGAAGTCGCCTTCTCTGACTGTCCTTTCATCTGCTCCACCGGTCACGACTCCCTCTCCTTCCAGGACGAAGATCTCATGTTCCCAGGGATGGCTGTGAAGCGGACTGTGGCCTTGTGGACCAATCTCGATGTGCCTCATGGCAAAATTCTCCGCTCCAACCTCTTTTGAAATAAGCCATCTCATTCTAACGTTCGCTGCCCCCTCACCAGCTTCCTTGGCTTCCACATCTGAATAGTTGAGGACCATCAAAGACTCTACACCAAATTTTGCTAGGTCGTGCATCCAAATGTTTAACCGGAAAGGTTTAAATGTGTTTCCATTGTTAACGAATTTTTCACAACTTATTTCAGATCATAGGGATGACTAATGCAACCAGAAGTTGAGAAGGGCTCCTACAATCAGGCACAAACGCGCGGCGGACCGCCAAGACAGTTCGGGGATAGGCAGGAGCAGCTCCTCAAAGAAAGGATGAACAAGGTGAAACACAAGATCGCCATAATCAGCGGCAAAGGAGGTGTTGGAAAGAGCCTTACCACAGTAAACTTGGCCATCGCTCTAGCTCTGCATGGCCACCGCAAGAGGGTGGGCGTCTTAGACGCTGACATTCACGGACCTTCAGTTCCAAAGATGCTTGGCATAAGGGGACGGCAACTCAAAGCTGCACCTGTAGGAATATTCCCCATATCTGGTCCTTTCGGATTGGAAGTCGTCTCCATGGACTTCCTGCTACCAGACAACGAAACTCCAGTCATATGGCGCGGCCCACTCAAGATGTCTGCAATAAGACAATTCCTCTCGGAGGTGATCTGGGGAAAATTGGACTTCCTTCTTATAGATCTCCCTCCAGGCACAGGGGATGAGCCTCTAAGTGTCATGCAGCTTCTCCCAGAAATGGACGGTGTAGTAATTGTCACAATCCCATCAGAGGTCTCACAGATAGTGGTCAAGAAAGCAGTAACATTTGCACGTCAACTGAAGATCCCGATAATCGGTATCGTAGAGAACATGAGCGGATTCGTCTGCCCAAGGTGCGGTGCAGAATCGCAGATCTTCAGTGTCGGAGGAGGCGAGAGAATATCAAAGGATCTGGGTGTCCCATTCATCGGGAGTATCCCCCTCGATCCGAGAATCTGCGAAGCCTCAGACAGAGGTAAACCATTCATCATTGAATATCCAGACAGCCCAGCTGCAAAAGCATTCATGAAGGTAGTCGATGTGATTGAATCCTCCCTAGAACAGAGGCCGAACTGACCCGAAATGTCGAGCTCCTGATGATGGCTTGGGGGTCCAGAGTCTGTTTTTGGTGCTTGCTGCAACGTAGAATCCAATGAGAACTAACGAGGTATCGTTTCCGTGAAGAGTGACCATATTGAAGGTCCGTGTCTCTGTTTCGATCCCTCACGAGCTGCTAAGAAGCATAGATGAACTGACGCGTAAGAAGAGGACTAAGAGGTCTACACTTATCAGTGAAGCAGTAGGGCTTGGACTCAGGGAATTGAGAATTGGTTTTGCAGTAGAGCAATGCGCGAAAGGTTTCATGTCAGTCTGTCGGGCTGCGGAGCTTGCTCAGATCGGTCTAGCCGAGTTTTTGGAGGAGATGCGAAAAAGAGGTTGTGCGTCGCGCTACGACATAAAATCCCTGATAGACAAGGCTGGCGATAATGGTTCAGATGACGAGCGCGCATATTCTGATTCCGCCGCAGGAGCGCAATTCGTCTCAGGTTGATGTCAGAAGGCGGCGTATCCATCCAGAACGCTCACCAGATTCTTTTGGTCATAGGCTCCAAATTGCTTCAAGGATGACGTTAAGGTCAAACGATCCATGACAGACGTAGTCCTTAGATCTGAGTCTTACTCCTGAAGAATTCAGTCAATGGATGCTTTCTCGAGACGGCTGCATACACAACTTGGTGATGCTTCAGTTCTACACTGTTGTGAAGATTGTTAGTGCTAAGCCCAGAGGTGCTGGCTGGTCGCTGGAATAAGCGCCGTTACCAAAATATCGTGGAGTATTCGGAGTAACCGCCTAGATTATTTCTGAAGTTCAGTCTCTAGCATCGCACAGATCTTTATGAGAACCAGCACTAATCGGCACTTACAACTTTATCCTTTGGCGACATCCTTACGTTTGCACACGAGGAGATGCCGAGCCTCTGCATCGGAGGCCAAGGATCCTGAAGCTGAACTCGCGATGTTCATGCAGGCGGCCGACCCAATGTTCACTTGTGCAAGAGACTACTATGAGTATTGGCGACGAGCACCATCAAGCTAACCCGTGTTACTTCTTGAATATCCATTCTCCTTTCCTGGACCAGAACTTGTAAAGGCAGATCCTTCGAGGCTCAAGTGGATTCAAAGAGACCATAGCAAACAAGAGGGCAATTCTTAGAGGCGTGCTTGAACAGGATTTTTTCGAGACGCTGAGTGAAGCATAGAGTTCGATGCGCATATTGATCCCTCCTGAAATATGGG
>JAWCLX010000038.1:0-11293 GCA_038850385.1 Bathyarchaeia archaeon
ACAGTTCACCCTTTGCATGTATGCCTACGCGTGACAATCAAGGGACCTCATGACTTGAGAAGATCAAGAAACTTATGAAGATTGTCAATGTCACTGGAGTAACCTGAAGGGTTCAGGATATGGTGAGGGATTCATAGACTGGAAAGCATCGTCAAAGAGATCGCGGAGAAGTATCTCTTCTCAGAGGACTCGATCGCAGCTTTGAGGCAGGTCTATGGAGACGAGGTTACGGAGGTCGTTCGGTCTCTCAAGATCCCGTGTCGAAGGTATTTCTTAAGAGTTAACACTCTAAAGGTCATGCCTGAGGAGCTGATCAGCATTTTCCTGTCTCAAGGCACCGAATTGCACAGGTTCAACCAGATCCGTGAAGCCGTCTTCACTCATGTAGAAGGACCATTGACAGTCCCTGCTGTACAGAAGAGAATAGTGGTCGATAAGTTCACCGCCGAATCAGTCCTTCAAGGGGCGCATGTATACGCTCCGGGAGTTCTGAGATGTTCAAGACTGAAACATGGCGATTACGTTGCGGTCACGGATGTTCACGGTCAGGTTGTGGCTGCTGGAGTGATGAGGATGGGTGAGACTGAGATCCTCACGCTAAGGAGAGGTCTCGCAGTCGAGGTCACCTCACCAATGTACAGAGCCTTCAGCCTGAGGGAGACCGAGGAGTACTCACAGGGTTTGTTCTACCCACAGTCTCTGCCTGCAATGGTGACGTCAAGGATCCTAGATCCATCACCTGGAGAGACTGTTGTTGACATGAACTGTTCTCCAGGCGGCAAACTCTCACACATATGCCAGTTGATGCAGAACACGGGTAGAGTAGTGGGCGTCGATAGGAACAAGAAGAAAGTCGAGATCGCTGGAAGAAACCTCCAGAGACTCGGATGCACAAACGTAACTCTCATCTCACACGATGCTAGATATCTTGACGTCGACTATCCTAGCCTCAGAGCTGACAAATGCCTTGTAGACCCACCGTGCAGCGCCTTGGGGCTTGCCCCAAAACTGTATGTAGACCTCTCAGAGAAGTCTATCAGGAATCTTGCTGACTACCAGAGGCAGTTTCTGAATGCAGCCTCGAGAATAACAAAGAGTGGAGGAAGAATAGTCTACAGTGTCTGCACAATTACAGAGCAGGAGTGTGAAGAGGTGGCAAGATTCGGTGTGGAGAATCTTGGATTAGAGCTCGCTGAGCAGAAACTCTACCTGGGAGTTGCCGGCTTGAAGAGCTTCGGGTCTGAAGCATCACTTCTACAGAGGTTTGACCCCCGGAAACATGGAATAGGTTACTTCATCGCACATTTCAGAAAGCGGTGACGTATACGGGTCTAGGGATAGCTCGCCACTTCTTCCGTTGAATGTGTTATGTGAATGCTGCTCAGCCGAGGGCCTGTCAGCCTCTGCTGTAGAGACCTACAAGCTCCCCCATCGCGAGGATATGGCCCTCCATGGCTTTCTCAACGTCTTTCTTCCCAGCATTCTGGTCGAGCTGAAGCTTTGTATCAAGCGCGTAAACTTTGAAGAAGTATCTATGTGTTCCTGAAGGAGGACATGGCCCACCGTATGAGTGCCTCTGAAAATCATTAACCCCCTCAGTCCCAGGTACACTGTCCTCTTGAATAACTCTCAATGGAGGAATGTTCCACACGACCCAGTGAACCCATGTACCTCTTGGGGCGTCAGGGTCATCAACTATCAGCACGAGACTCACTGTCTGTTTCGGTAGCCCCTCAATACTGAGAGGGGGGTTGACGTCGATGCCGTCGCAGGTATACTTCTTTGGGATGGGTCCGTTACTCTTGAAGGCGGAGCTAGTTATCTTGAGCGGAGTCATGGCTTACCGTGTAACTACTGATCCGAATCATTTCTATAAGCTCATCGTCTCGACGGTTGAACTAGGCTGCCGCATTTTCAGAAGAGACTTGACAGAGAGCGATCGAATGGAACTGGTACAGTGCTGGGGTCTCCTCGACGATAATGGCCGCAAACCGGAAAAATCGAATTTCTGACAATTTCAGGCGAAATTCGTGGACTTTCAACATTCTGGCTCTAGAATATCAAATTCTCTGAGATAATGAACTGAACTCCTCTTCTAGCCATCGTATCCAGCGCATTCGATAGATGGCCTGGTGGTGAGTCGATCGCCTTCACCAAGTCGATAACCACTACCACCTCAAAACCCAGATCCCTACCGTCAACGGCTGAGAAGTAGACGCAGTAGTCCAGTGCAAGTCCACATAGAAAGACTCTTCTCTTACCTAGTTCCTTTAGGTAACCTGAGAGGCCGGTAGGCGTCTTCTTGTCATTCTCAATAAATGTTGAGTAGCTGTCCACGGTTGGATGGTAGCCCTTTCTAATGATGGCCCTAGCATATTCCGTCTCCAAGTCGGGATGAAACTCCGCTCCTATGGTTCCTTGGATGCAATGGTCAGGCCAGAGGACTGGGCCTACGCCACCTGACTCGTAAGGTTCGAATGGCTTCTTGCCATGGCTGCTCGCAAATGAGAGGTGCCCGGGAGGGTGCCAGTCCTGAGTCATAACGATCAGGCCACCCCTGCTATGAAACCTCTCAGCAAGAATGTTTATTCCAGGGACTATGCGGTCGCCTTCCTCAACCCCTAAGGCTCCTGATGGCATGAAATCGTTCTGCAAATCAACAACGATGAGGGCATCACTCTCCTTCACTTGGATGCTCGAGACGAGGACCAGATCCTCAAGGCCGGTTCCCCGGCTTGATTGATTAGCAGCGAACAGCTTCTGAAGGTAAGGTTGCCATCTTCCTCTTGTGTAGTAGACACTGGCAGCTGCAGCAGCCAAGCCAGCAGCTCCATACTTGATGAAGCCTCTTCTACCGATCTTCTCGGATTGTAACATGGCCGTCACCTTATCTTGCTGTTCATCAAGTGCATCTACAGGAAAAGCGAATCCAAATATTTAATAAAACTATTACGGATGGCATGCTCCGAGAAGAGTGGCGTTCAGAAACCCAATAACATATCCGAGCTCTACGTCAACACGCTATTCTATCTTATCTCTTAAATCCTATTAGAGATAGATAGTTTTAATCACAAACCCTTATTCGGGAAGGTATCTAGGCAGTGCGCAGTGAAGGGATTCAGGTTTTTAGAACTACAACTTGGTCAGCTGGCCCTGGCTGCCACGGGGGTTGCGGGGTGCTGGCCTACGTGCAAGACGGTAGACTACTCAAGATAGAGGGTGATCCAGACCATCCTTGGAATCAAGGTCGTCTCTGTCCTAGGGCCCTCGCGATCACTCAATACATGTACCATCCAAACCGCCTCAAACGTCCGCTGAAACGCGCTGGGCGACGCGGTGAGGGGAAGTGGAAGGAGATCTCTTGGAGTGAGGCCTTCGACCTCATAGAGAAAAGAATGAAGAGAATTCGTAGCGAGTACGGTCCGGAGAGCTTCATCTTCTCGATGGGGACTGGCAGAGATATCGGGCCGTGGATATGTATGCTGGCTTACGCATACGGCAGTCCTAACGTTATGTTCAGCCTGAGCGGGATAGCCTGCTACAGTCCAAGAATGGCCGCTGTGGAGACTGTTCAAGGCGACTACTGCGTACTCGACGCTGGACAATGGTTTGCCGACCGATACGAGAATCCAATGTACAAAACTCCTGAGTGTATAGTGGTCTGGGGTTATGATATTCCAGCCTCATGCCCAGACAACATATTCGGCCACTGGATAGTTGACCTCATGAAGAGAGGCGCGAAGATAGTCACCATCGACCCGAGGCTGTCCTGGTTCGCCTCAAGGGCGGTGAAATGGCTTAGGCTGAGGCCGGGAACAGACGGAGCCTTGGCTATGGGTTTCCTCAACATCATAGTCAGTGAAAGACTGTATGATGAAGGCTTCCTTAAGGGATGGACTAATGCACATCATCTGATTCGATGCGACACCGGAAAACTGCTCCGGGAGAGTGACCTTGTTGACGAGGGATCCTTCAGCAACTTTGTCGTCTGGGATAGTGTAGGCGGGAGACCGGCTGTCTGGGACTCTGGTCAGGTAAGGTACAGGCCAGAAGAAGTGAAGCCGGCATTGAGTGGGAGATTTGAAGTCGACTTGGCGGATGGAAGACAGATCCAAGCCAAGACTGTATGGGATGTCTTCTGTGAGGAAGTCGAAAAGTACCTTCCCAGTCAAGTGGCTGAGATCACACTTGTCCCAGAAAAAGAGATCAGGGATGCAGCGATCATGTACGCAAAGAGCAAGCCAGCATCAATACATTGGGGGGTGCCCATAGACATGACCCCTGCAGTCACCCCTACAGTCCAAGCGATAACTTGCCTCTGGTGTCTAACCGGAAACTTGGATGTGCCAGGCGGCAATGTGATCTCCCGTTACGCCTTTGATGCTGTAGCGTACGCTCTGCCAGGGGCAGAGGGTGTGATCAGACTGAAATCCAAAGAGATCGACAAGAGAAGGATCGGAGCGGATCGCTACGGGCCTTTGAACAGATTCATCTGGCGGGCTCAGACAGACCTGGTTCTTGAGCAGATCTTCACAGGGGATCCATACCCTATCAAGGGGATGTGGATACAGGCCTGCAACCCAATTGGGGGGATAGGCATGGATCCGAAGAGATGGGTTGAAGCCATCAAGAGGCTCGACTTAGTCGTTGCCGTAGACCTCTTCCACACCCCTAGCACACAGTTGGCTGACATAGTCCTGCCAGCGGCTACGTTCCTAGAGAAGGATGGGGTCAGAAGCTGGTGGGCACCCCTCCAGATCATCAACAAGATAGTGACCGTGGATGAATGCAAACCTGACGTAGAGATAAACTTCGAGCTGGCTCGGCGATTCGACCAAGACTTCAAGTGGAAGACGGTTCAGGACCTATTCGACGACATACTGAGACCTTCAGGTATGACCTTCAGTGAACTGAAGAAGAGAGGGGGTTGGGCTCTGCCACCCCCAGGCCATCCAAGCGCCCCCTATCACAGATATGAGAGAGGGCTACTACGCAAGGACAGGAAACCTGGATTCCAGACCCCTTCTGGGAAGGTCGAGCTATACTCTTCCCTCCGTGAGGAGTGGGGTCTGGAGCCTCTCCCCCACTACGAGGAACCACCATTCACACCCATCAGCCAGCCGGAGCTTGCAAAGCAGTACCCACTAATCCTGTCCACTGGCAGGCGGTCTCCTGTCTACTTCCACTCAGAACACAGGAACATCCCCTGGTTAAGGCAGATCCATCCGCATCCCCTCGTCGAGATCCACCCCAGCACTGCGGGGCGCTTAGGAATCAGCGGTGGGGAGTGGGTCTGGGTCGAGAACTGGCTTGGAAGATGCAGACTCAAAGCCAAGGTCACACCTGTCGTGCCCGAGTGGATGGTGATGGCGGAGCATGGCTGGTGGTTCCCTGAGAAGGAAGGTGCAGAGCCGACGCTCTTCGACGTTTGGAGATCCAACATCAACCAATTGATCCCGATGGGATATCAGGGGAGAGATGGCTTAGGAGCACCTATCAAACACCTTCTCTGCAAAGTCTATAAGGCTTCAGCTGAGGATTCTTAGGATGAGTGAATCAATCAGGCACGGCCTCTTGATAGACTATGAGTACTGCACCGGCTGCTTCGCATGCCAGGTAGCTTGCGCGCAAGAGTACCGCAGACCGAACGAGATAGTAGGCATGCAGGTGATCGAAGTTATCCAGAAGCTTCCTGACGGTAAGCCTTACCTCTGCTTCATTCCATTCCCTACAGAACTCTGCAGTCTATGTGCTGGGCGTGTAAGAAGCGGTCTTGAACCGGCATGTGTGAAGCACTGCATGGCAAAATGCATCAAACATGGCCCGGTTGAGTATTTAGCTGAGGAGATGAGCAAGAAGGGAAGAATGGTGCTCTGGGCGCCACACTGATCTCCTCGTCAAAACCTATCATCGGTTATGTAGCCTCGCGTTTGTTCTCACCATGGTATATCACAGGTTGAGCTGCAACGGTGTAGGCCCAGCCTCCTTCTTCCATTATCCTAGAGTTCAAGGTTCCTTGGCAGATAGTACTTTCCGAGTAGACTCGGACTCTTACCAAGAGAGCATAGATCTTCAGATCGACTCCTTGAGGCCCAAAACATGAGGCAGCTTCTTCACATTCAGACCGAAGATCCTGCCTTTGAACACTTTAGATGATATGGCTCTCGTCCCCCTTCCAATCGACATTTACTGTAACGGAACCTATTTCTGGACGCTGGGTTGGCAACGCCTGCTGCCTGAGTATCATTTGTTAAGTATTCGAAAGACTGTTGAATTCAGAGGCGCTGGAGCGACGACAAGTGCGGTTGCTTCCAGGAACGGCCTCGTCAGGTCATTTGATTCAGTCTCTTTAATTCTCGCCGAGATTGGCGCCATAACGGCGACTAGCAGGACTAAGCGCATTAAATCCCGTTATTCCACGCACTCAACTCACCACCGTTATACAACGCAAATGTGAGTGATAATGTGTCGGAGACGAGCATGCTGTTCATGCTTTCAAACGGTGGCGTACAAATATGACAGTTCCAGACCCACCGATAGATTGCAGGCTCACAAACAGGCGCACCCATGAAGGCGTAAGACAACTTGACCGCAGGCCTGAAATACATTGATCCCATTTGTGCAGCTTGCAGCGGTCGCTCATGAACAGTCTGGCGTTGGTTTTGTTAGGAGAGGTCAAAGACCTCTTAAAGAAAATCCTGTTTGGCGCAACCGTGTACGATGTTTCCTATAGTGATTTGAGAATGAAGTCGCATGTTGAACAGGCCCTCATACTTGTGTTGATAGGTGACATTCTCAGTACAGAATGCGGCAGGGTATCCCCTCCCTGTTGAAGGCTGATGCTAGGCTAACCTTTGTATGCATGAAGAATTTGTCATCCATTTCATCCTCAAATCCATACTTCCTGTACACGTGATCTGCGTAGTGGTAGTTCATCCTGTCTATCAAGACATAGTCCACTCTCCCACTCAACTGTTCTGCTAGGTCTTCAGTCCTCGGTAGCAGAGGGGCTATCATAGCGAAGGTCTTGATGCTTGCGGAGTGAAGTTGTTCCAGTGCCCCTATCCTTTCCTGAATAGGAGGGGCCTTCGGCTCGAAGATCCTTCTGATCTCGTCATCAGCGGTGGTTATCGTCAGACCGACCTCAACCCTTCTAGAGTTTCTCAGAATGTCTATATCCCGTAGAACAAGGGGTGATTTGGTCTGGACTACGATAGGCCAACTGCGTTCAATAAGGATCTCGAGGCATCTTCTCGTGAGCTCATATCTTTTCTCGATTGGTTGGTAGGGGTCACATATTCCACTTACCCAGACTGGGCCAACCCTTTTTCTTTCTACTTCATGTTTGAGCAGGCTTGGGGCATTAGTCTTGATGTCGATGAATTCGCCCCATGCCTCCTTGTGACCGCTGAATCTCTTCATGAATCGTGCGTAGCAGTAGGTGCAGCCATGTTCGCAGCCAAGATATGGATTGATGGTGTAGTCATGAACCTTCGACTCGGACAGAATTTTCTTCACATATACTTCCCTAGCAATCATAATCTGACAACCAATAGTTGCCTGGTTCAAAAACTAAAGCAGATCGAATCCTTACTTGTCCACATCATTTCGCTTGTATTCAGGAAAGGGTGCAGACTGGTACTCAATCTTGGTCATTATTGATTGAGAGCCATATGATCTGCAAGTTGAGTAGTGGCTTTCACTTCTCATCATTGCCAAGGCTTCTGTGCAAGACTAGTAGTAAGGCGGCTATTGCTAGAATAGCGACTATGGAAGGCAGCCACTTCACTGCACCTTCTTGGTCACCAGTCGCCCTGCCGGTCTCGGGTTCAATTGTCACGGTTACCGTGGGTGGAGGGAGGCTAGGCGCCGTAGGCGCTGGCTCTGTTGCAGCCGCTACCACATATCCACCTTTCCAGCGCACGACGTCAACAAAACCGTTTGGATCTAGTCTCTTGGTTACGAGTGTACACGGTCTGTACCCAGGTGGGGGCGCAGCCTCACCTATTGCAAAGTCGTAGTTACCTTGATCAAGTATCCCGAAGGAGACTATCCTTGTTGATCCGTCAGGCCTGATCTCTTCAAGATAGAATTCTCCTAGCATAGTGTTCGGGAGGACCTCAACGTCAAGATGGAATATAACAGGTTCTCCGTAACTGTAGATACTTTTGCTGAACTGGCATCGAACTCGAGGGAGAATGTCTCCAGCCACTTGAGATCCGGCATTGAGGAGACTTGCATGCAGGACGGTCAAAGAAAGAAGCAATATGGCAAATCTTTTCATTTCTACGCGCTCCCCCTTATAGGCCTACAATTAAAGAGAACTGGGATCATGTTGGACGCCGACCCGTATATCTTGAGCTTCTTCAAGGCGCTGTTCTTAACCCTTATGATTGAGTATGTCGTATTCTCACTATTGAACAGGGGCTTGCCAGCTTCAAGGATTACTGCATCCGTCTTGCTGGTTAATCTCTTAACGCTGTCTGCGATCTGGTTTCTATTTGCAAATTTGATCAGGGAGAACCTGTTGTACATTTTTCTTTCAGAGATGTTTGCGGTATTCTCTGAGGGCATTACCTTAGGGTTGGTCTTGCCGATTTCATACAAGCGCGGTCTATTGTCAGCGGTCATTATGAATCTGGCCTCTTTCGCCGTGGGTTCAGTCTTGCTGTCATGACATCCACATCACGGATTTGCATGCCTGTACATGTCTGGGAGAACGTGCACAGAACGGAGTCATGCTGTGCGCATGGAGGAGATTGGGCATAAGGTGGCAACTCCCAAGGAAATGGAGAATTGTGAATTCGTCCTGTCTGTGAATATCCAATATACGTTTCTCATGTTCCAGATCGCTCTTCTAATAGAGCTGGGGACAGACAGCTTGACACCAGCCTTGGATGTGGAAATGGGAAGGGCTCTACATTCAGCCAAGGTCTGCCGCGCTAACGTCTTGCCCTTGATCTATAGATCAAGCTCAGCCCTGCTTCTAAGTCGTTTCTTGAGAGTAGATTGGAGTAGAACCAGAGGGATCACAGCATAAGTCATGGTTGATATGACCGCTGCGAAAATGAATGCAACTATGGATGCTATTGATGGGTCGATAGAAGCTACCTCGGCATATATGAAGGCTGATGAATGGACTATCAAGGACAGTGGCATAAGAGACGCTCTGCAGAGAGCACGTAAGGTTTCAGAGTTTGCCAGACACTTGGCTATGGGCGGCGACCAAGAATAATAGAATGTGTTCCATGCATCTACAAGCATTCTTCCGACTTCGTTTGAACCTAGCATATCGTCTCGTACGTGTCTCATATAGGCTACTTCAGGAGCCAGTTCACTTCCATAAGCGACCGTGGCTATGATGCAGCTATAGTTTGTTTTCGGCGCTGCTGATGATGTAGGCTCAGGTTTAGGGATGGGACTCGTTGTAGGTGTTGTCGGGGATGGTTGCGATTCAGTCTCTAGCGCAGATGTAACCGTACAGGTTATGCTGATGTCATCCCAGAATGCACCGGCTGGAACAGATGTCAGTCTCTGGAAAGTCACCGCAAGCAATGTTATTGACGCCCCCTCAATCGAGGAGGGTGAAATGCTCGGATAAGTCTGCCTGAGATCTTCATAGACGTCACGCCTAACATTGTTCCATTCGTAGCTCTCTATACCATAAATTAGAATGTTCTTGACATTCTCCGAGGTCATCTTAGGGAGTGGGTAGTCTCTGTAGATCGCAGTGTTTTCTGTCCACGTCACATAGTAGACTAGAGTCTTCTTGGTCTGTGATACCCAGAAATCGGCGATCAGGGCAATATCGATCCATGCGTTTACCTGAGATGTACCGAATATGTATACGCTGAACTGGAGTGTCAAATTAGATCTCTGATTCAAACGGATCTCTTGAGTTGCACCACCTCCAACGCCATAGCAGTGCTCTCCACCAGTGCCACAGAGTGTATAGAGGGAACACCGTCCAGAATGTGCAAGATAGTCTGTAACTACACCCTCACGGGGAAGCTGGTCGCAGTAACTGAAGCCTCTCCACCCACTCATTCCTTCCTCGAAGCCGCCGTTTTCGAGAAGCTCGATACTCTCACATTTTGAAGAGTCAGAAACGAACGAGATCGCGGTGACGAGCACAAGTAGACACGATAGTGAAAGAATGTTCCTGCTGAACAGTTCGACATCCCCAGTAATGGTAGGTGCATTCGACATGTAACTCTTCGCATACATAATAGCCCAAACCGGGATTTGTTGAACGATGTTATCTTCACTGGGGCAGTTCCATTCGTTCAGTCCGGATGGAAATAGCAGGGAACAGTATGCACGTTACCTCTAACGTAAAGATACAGATCCTGCAGAGTATGATAGGAATTCCTGCCAAAAATCCGGAAACCTACATGTAGGACCGTAGCGTCTTTGCTCAATGATCACCGCAAATTCTACGTGCATCAAGGATAAGTCTGAACTTGATCCTGCGTATTTGCCTGTGTTTGGAAAGATCCTTGACGTAGTCTTCTCAGTTGTATTTTCAGTGAATGTCTAGATTAAGTTGAATAGAGGTGAGGGGGCTCTTCCCTCAGTACTTGGTCGGCGTCTTGGAGATCCCGAGCATCTCTCTTGCTTCAGTCGGTGTTGCAATAGGCCGGTTCAACTCCTTAGCTATTCTGACGGCTCTGGCGACCAGCTCCGCATTACTCTTCGCCTTGACCCCTCTGGCGTAGTAGATATTGTCCTCCATACCGACTCTGATATGCAGTCCAATGAGCATTGCAAAAGTCGTCAGGGGGAGCTGATGAACCCCTATGCCGATAATGTTGAACATAGTATTTGGGGGTGCATAAGCGATCTGGTTTAGTATGTGCCAAGGCGTCGGTGGGGTAGCGCTCTGCATGCCTGGAACCAAGCAGACCCAGTATGGCGGTTTGACCAACTGCTTTTCGATCAGGTTGTCTATCAGACTCCAGTTACCGTCCTGGAAGGTTTCCATCTCAGGCTTGACATTGTTCTCCAGCATCACTTTAGCGAATCTCTCCGTGTCACTGTAGGTGTTCTTGAAGACAGTCTCAACCTCAACGTCTCTGTCTCTGCCGGATAGTCCTCCAGTTCGAGCTTTAACTAACCCTCTCTGGACCATAGTTCCCATATTCAGGCTGCACATCTCAGGTTTGGCGTATGCGGCTTGAAGCCTCTCCTCAAGACTCATGCCAGGGCCTCCGCCTGTCGTATTGTTTATTATGATGTCTGGGCAGAGCTCCCTGATCCTCTTGTTGATGTCGTAGTAGATCTCCCTTGAACC
>JAWCLX010000039.1:0-11118 GCA_038850385.1 Bathyarchaeia archaeon
TCTTGTCAAGGTCGGTGAGGACTCTGCCGACCATGACCGAGGAGAATACCTCGATTATGCTCTCTAAGAATCCTTCTCTAGGCATCTTCAGCCGCGCCTGGATATCGCTGACCCTATCAGTACACCAACAACTACGCCGGCTAGGAAGACTACTCCAGCAGACTCCAGAGGCCTCCTCTTTATCATCGCTTCAAGCTCAACTCTTGAGGTCTCAGCAAACTCTTTGAGGTCGCCAAGCCTCTTCTGGAGCTCTTCAACAGTCATCTTCGCTCTCTCAGCCAACTCCGACTCAACTCCAACCATACGCTCTCCTTTCTATCCGTATAAACATTTGCAGGCTAGACGGCTTCTATCTCACTTGCTTGATCTCGGGCTCAAGGCTACCCCAAGAGCGAAGCCGAGAACGAACGCCACAGCCATTGAGAGGAATGGATATGATGAGATCTCCTCCCTCAGGGAGCGGAGCCTTTCCTGGATTAGGTCCCTCTGGATCTCCAGTAGATCCTCAACCTGATCTTCAGAGTAAGTCTTTGAGGCGGTCTTTCCGGACTTTACCATGATCAGTCACCGTAAAGGCTACTATATGACAGCCAGCCTCCACTTAAATGCTTCCGGAATCTTCACCTCATATCTTCATCCGTATTCTTGGGATGAACGGGTAGAGTCTGGCTCCAGTAAGCTCCGGTCCAAGCTTAGAGATGACGCCTGGGGCTTCTGTTCCGAGTTTGCATGATAGAACGCTTGATGTCAGGCTGAGCCTTTCAACATTGACTATGTCTCTCTCCAGACCTACTCTCCGGACCGCTGCCCTCACTACACCTGCGAGTGCACCTATCACGACTACTCTATCGAATGGATACTTCTCCCAACCCCTGTAGAAATCCTCCTGCCTCTCCGTGAGCGCCAAGGAGAACCTTCCATCAGCCTCAAGACTTTCGACCCTCACGTCCAGGGGTAGGCCCTCGTAGAGACAGAACCGCCTAGCAATCTCTCTGAGCGGTTTAGATTCGCCATCGACGAGTTGCGCCCTCATCCTATGAAGTGGATAGAGCCCGTCCCTACTTGACGGTTCGATCACGCCTATGTCGACGTAGAGGCCGTACCCTACCTTTCCTGAAGTGACGATGAAGCCGCGGTGGACGTCTCCAAGTCTCAGTCTAGAGAATTGAACAGGCGCCGCTCCATACCTTTTCTTAAGCGCCTCTGTGAATACTTCACTATCCTCGCCATCATACTCGATCGAGACCCATCCCCCGACTTGATCTATGGTCTTCACTTGGACCCTGAGATCTCCAAGGATGGACACTGTCTCCTTCTCAAACTCTCTCAGGCATTCCTGCCTGAGCTGCGAATCGAGCTTCTCTGAAAGTATGAGGTTCACCGACTTAACCTGCGAGGAGGCCCATGATCTCTTGATGGAGCTTCCTGATCCTATTCACTGAGGGGTGATCTGGACCCAGCCTCTCAGCGAACAATTTGACAGTATGGCCTATGCCAGTCACCTTGCTGCCGCTGACCAGCTTGTCCGCGTAGCAGACGACCTTCTCTTCAAGGGTCTCAGGAAGATAGTCCTTCGGATAGAGGCCGATACAAGCCGCCTCGACCATAGGTATTCCTGCGCCGACATGCCTCTCCACTATCCTCGCGAGCTCCTCAGCGAAACCTGCCTCTCTCAGAAGTCTCGCCCCCTCTGCACCATGCTTGACATCTGCGGTGACCGCTCGTCCAACATCATGCAGGAGCGCCCCTGCCCACACTAGTCCCCTATCGACTTCTACCCCTCTGTCAAGTAGATCCTTAACCAGTCTCGCAGCGGTCTTCGCCACCACCAACGAGTGCTTAACAATCTTTCTGTTGCAGTGGTTCTTCCTGAGAAAGTCCAGAGCCTCCTCGGTATCAGGGAGACCTCTTCTAAGGGGTGAGGACAATCTTGATCGGCTCCTCACCCTCAATCTCGTTTGCAGCCAACTTCAAACCTTTCTCAGCCTCTTCCAGAGGCAGTGTATGTGTGACCATCTTTCTCACTGGATACTTCTGCTCCTCCAGTAGCCTTACAGCCGCCTCAACATTCCATGCTTGACCGAGCCCACCTAGGATTCTGAGCTCTTTTGTAACGATCTCGTCAGTCGGTAAAGGTACTGTCTTTCCTCCGGTTAGGCCGGGGATAACCACTCTGCCAAGCGGCCTCACGAGTCTGGGCGCTTCTGAGATGGCCTTAACCGAACCTGTAGTGAGGATGGTCACGTCACTCATCTCTCCAGAGGTAATCTCTGAAACGCTCTCGAAGAGCGGTCTCTCATCAACGTTGACCGTGTAGTCGGCTCCGAACTCCCTGCCGAGCTCAAGCCTTCTCTTGTCAGCTGATGTGCCGGCTAGGATTATCTTTCCTGCGCCGGCATGGTCAGCAGCCATGACGGCCGCTAGACCCTGAGACCCTGGCCCGACCACCACTACGACGTCTCCTGGTTGAACACTCCCTTTCGTGCATGCCCACCTCAGCCCGTTGCCTACCACTGATGAGAGGCATGCTTCCTCCCTGGGAACTCTGGGGGATATCTTGTGAACTCTGGAGTAGGGGGCGACATACATGTACTCACCGTACGCGCCCCAAAGATGAGGCGGCTCTGAGCAGGAGATGTTCACGCCGTAGCATCGATTGTTGATGCAGATGGAGTAGTTGCCGGTCAAGCAGTAGCGGCATCTTCCGCATGGAATGTAAGGCTCCACGACAATCCGGTCGTCAACCTTTACCCCGTAGTACTCTGAGGCCTCTCCGCCGACCTGGTGGACTCTTCCAACAAGCTCGTGACCCATAATTATGGGGAAAGGCGTTGCCAGGATCCCTCCAAACCTCACCCCTACATACCTCTCTGCATCAGAGCCGCATATGCTGACCGCCTCGATCTTCATCAGCATCTCCTCCGGCCCTATCGAGGGCATCTCGAACTCTCTACGCTCTATTCTTCGAGGTGCGGCCAGTACAATTGATAGCTCCCGCCCAGTCATTCTCAACCCTTCCAATGCTTCTCGAATGGGACCGGATAAAAGCCTTAGAATAGGAGCTGTGCAGCCTCGCATCTGGAGGCTTCTGCATGAGCCTCTTGGAGGGTTAGGCCTACTCCAGAACTAGAGGAGCTGCTTAGCCTTGACGACACCGTCCCACGCATCGTGGCCGAAGGCGTCTGCACCAACCTTCTCAGCGATCTTCTCGTTCAGGCAGCTTCCGCCAACCAAGACCTTCACACTACCCCTGAGGGATGATTCTTTGAGTGCATCTATAGTCTCCTTGACTTTGCTGATTGTAACGCTTAGGAGTGCTGAGAGCGCTACTATGTCAGGTTTCAGCTCCCTCGCCTTCTCGACGAAGACCCTTGGTGGTACATCAACGCCGAGGTCGTGGACTTCGAACTGAGCCGACCTGAGCATCGTTGCAACTATGTTCTTTCCTATGTCGTGGAGGTCCCCCTCAACTGTCCCGATCACTACTCTCCCTCTGGCCTCACTCATCCGGCCTTTCAGGTGAGGCTCCACCAAGGCCATCCCCTCCTTCATCGTGACCCCTGCCATTATGAGTTCCGAGAGGAAATAGTCGCCCTTCTCGTACCTCTCCCCGACGATGGCCATCCCTCTACTCATTCCTTCCTTGACTATGTCCTGCGGCGAGACGCCTTTCCGGAGGGCTTCTTCAACCGCCTTCTGCAGCCTCTCAGAATCAAGCTCAGCGAGGCTCTGCGCGATCTTCTCGAGGATCTCTGTGTCTCCCAACACGCACACTCCGCAGTCTTCGAGTGAACATCTTCCCCAGTTCTCATATGGTGATGATTAATATGTTCTGCGGCCAGCCTCTCAACGTGCGCCGGCCAGCGTCAGGCGGCAATCGGACCGACCCTGCCAGGAGTATTCTCTAGGCCTTAAGTTCAGCCTCGAGACGAGTGATCAGTTTCTCCAGCTCCTCAATTATCCTATCATTCTTGCTCTCCACAAATTGACCGCCGCACTTAGGGCATCTGAAGGCTGACTCTATAGCCTCCTCAAAGGGAAGACGGATACCTGCACACTTGTTGCATACAAAGAAGGTGTGAGTCTTCTCATACTCTAGGCGAGTCTTCAGTTTCTCAAGCGTTCTCCTCTTCCTGCTGCGAACAAACGCGTCAAGCTGGTCAGGTTGAAGTTTCCAGTAGAAGACGTACCAGCCGGTCTTTTCATCCCTGACCCTCCTGCATGAGATCAGAGTCTTATCGTATAGCTTGTAGAGAACCTTTCTGACGATGTTAAGGCGGACGCCTGAGTCGTTTGCGATGACATCCTCAGTGGCCTCCTTGAGTTTGGCCAGAGACTTCACTATCTTGACCGCGTCCTCCTCTCCCAGCAGACCTGCGATCTTCATTAGTTCATCGTCGAACAGCGACAAAGCGGGCATCTCAACGATTACATTAGACGGTGCTCGATCGATCTCGAACCGGTTCTCTGTACGCGGAACCTCTGGGGGGATCTCACCGTCTCCTAGCTACTTCTAGAGGTTCCGTGCACTCATGTACTTATATTTCTCCTTTTTCTTTCCGAACCCGAGGTCTTTCTCCGTCTCGGGATTTTCAGGTGCTGCCCGCAGTGAGATAACCCTCTTACCACGTTTAGCCGGCAGCACTTCCAGTGTGGAACCTCTGAACCTGCGGCGGAGTTCACTCCCCCCGAATAGTCGATCTAGGAAGACTGCGAGTGCAGCGATCTCTGAGTGTGGCTGATTCCCAACTGCCACGTTGAAGTCTGAGACCTCCTCACTGTAGAAGTCTGGAGGAACCTTCCGGCTTCCTACCAGCACAAGGAGATCCTTCCCAGTATTCTTGATCCGCTTGATGACATCACTCGTCTCAATATTCTCCCCGTACATCGTGAGATGCACCGTCACGCCGCCCCTTTTTCTCCAAGAGTTGACAAAGTTCATCCATGGGACACCCGTGCTGACGCTGAAAGGGCCCCCCCAAGTCTCAACGAGCCTCCTCACAGTCCTTTCGACCGTCCTGTCCTCACTGTCTGATAGGATGATGCCTGAGGCTCCGAAGGCTCTGGCTGTGAGTGCGACGTGGCTTGTCACTCTAAAGTCCCTTGGCCTGTGCCCCCAACGGAGTACATAGACTCTCAAGCATAACCCTTCATTCGGGGCTTGCCTGCAGCTGCCCAGTCCTGAATGGTCTTGACTCTACTGATCCTTCTTTCTGTACTGGACCACATCTGAGATTGTGAGGCGAGGCCTTCCAGACCTGTCAGCCTGGGTCTCAGGCTCACTTCTTGGCTGAAGCAATCTAACCTTCAACACGTGTTCAAGTGCATGGGTCAGCTTCAGGTCAGGGGTCATCTTGCCCGATTCAATCTTCTGAATTATTGAGAGACGCTCCTTGACCATTCTGGCCAAGTCTTGCTGAGACATCTTACTCTTCTCTCTGGCCCTCCTTACCAAGTCAGAGAAATCGTCTGCGATCTCAAGCTCCTCAACCTCTGCCGGTAGGCGGGTTGAGGTTGGTTTGGAAGCCCTGGCAGGGCCTAGGGATCCGGATGCCCGCCGTGTCGAATAGACGAGCTTCTCTTCACGTCTTAGGTCAGGCTGACCGAGACTTGAGCATCTCGAACACACAAGCAGCCTTGAACTCTCTATGACTATCCTCTTGGGCGGCCCGTAGATTGTGGATCCGCAGACCTCGCAGTTCAATGCTCACGCATCCAAGGATGTGATTGAAACTTTAATCGTGAGCGTGGCTATAGGTTTTGCGAGTCTACATGGAGAGACTGAGTCCCTTAGAGTTGCAGAAGATCAGGGCTATAGCCGACTATCAGTTTGGACGTTCTGTCGGCGAGGCACTATTCCCAAGAGGTGTGAGGGTCACCAGGTCTCCAAGGACCGGCAAGATCAAGACGGTCTACCTCAGGGATATGCATCTTGCAACCCTCAGGAGCAGCGACGGACTCATAAGCCTCGCCTTGCACGGCGCCGAGCGGCTTCTGAAAAAGCTGGGGAAGAAGACGCCTCTCAGAGCGACAGTCAGAAAGGGTTTTGAGGAGTTCATCAAGTCTGGAAGGAATCTGTTTGCAAAACACGTTCTGGCAGCGGATCCGGCCATCAGGCCTCAGAATGAGGTGATAATAGTAGACGAGAAGGGTAGACTTGTCGCTGTTGGGAGAGCTGTCCTAAGCGGTGAGGAGATGGAGTGTTTCAAGTTGGGTGTGGCTGTAAAGGTGAGGAGGGGCGTCAGAGAGTTGAGGAGTTGAGAGAGGCTATCACGGCGGCCGCAGATCGCGGGATAGTTAACTTATCTTGCTGTTCTAGACCCTCTGAATGTTCCCGGCGAGTTCGCTGACGCTGAGCTTCAGGATGACAGCGTCGCCTATCTTCTCGACTGTCGATACGGGAACCATGAACTTCACCTTTCTCATCGTGAACTTGGCTCCAAGCCTCTTTGCGACATCTCTCTCGACTTCAACAATGAAGCCTGTCAAGGCATATCTCTCAGGATCGATGACTAGATCTCTAACCTTCCCCAACACCTGCATCCCAGACGAGTAGACTTGCATCTTTATGAATTCGCTTGCCATCAAGAGTATTCGCCTGGAAGATTATCCAGCAGCTTCAAGAATAAACGTTTTTGTGAGCCCACCGCTTCCATAGCGTTTCGAATAGAAGAGAACTTAACAAACTTTTTCAGAGACATCGGCAAGATCTTCAAGAGAAGCTGAGTTTGACCGTTCAGAGTGGTGAGAGCTTGGCTCACAGAGCATTCAGGTCTATGAGGAGCATCCCTTCTGGGAGAGACGCTATCCGTATGATGCAACGGATGGGGATGGAGACCAAGACAATAGAGGATGTTAGGGAGGTAACGATCAGGACCGGCGATAGGAGGCTGGTGATAGATGCACCCACCGTCATGTCTATCGTGATGCAGGGCCAGACAATATTCCAGATCGCTGGTGGAACGGTCAGGGAGGAGTCTTCGACAGAGCCTGCACTCTCCATACCGCAGGGCGATGTTGAGATAGTGGCTCAGCAGGCTGGAGTCTCAGAAGAAGAGGCCAGGAAGGCTCTTGAGGCCTCTGCAGGGGACTTAGCCCAAGCCATAGTCTCTCTGAAGAAGAAGGTCTAGGCCTCGCTCTCTAATCTCCCCTTTATCCTCTTCAGCCGGAAGAAATCCTCCCTCTCCCTCTCCTCAAGATACATCCTTATGAACCGTATCGTACTGTCCATCCGCGGGATTATCACATACTCGAGACTGTTGACCCTCCTCTTGACAGAGGCTATAGCCTCAGCAAGCTTCTGCACAGCGGTCTCGATCCCTGCCAGCTCTGCAAGCATCCTGATAGCCTCGACCATTGCCATCGTCGCCTCGTCCAGTCTGGCAGATGTGTCTATGATACTGTACGGGTAGGTGACTAATGGTTTAACCTCAACTTGGATGCTTGGTATCGACACCCCTATTACGCTCCGTGTCTTGGCGACGACGTCGAACCTGTCCTCGACACCGTAGGCGAGTCCCTCGAGAGTATTGTATCCCATTAACATCTGCGCCTCAGAGAAGGCGTTGTAGGCTGCGGCAAGAGACTCTTGGGCCTTCGCCCGCAAGGCAGAGATCTCCCTGACGAACTCGAAGAACTCCATCATGAGTGCGTCCAGCTTCTCTCTGAGTAGCTCCCTCCCCCTCTCCGCGATCTCCATTCTCTTCCTGAGGGCAAGCAGCTCCATCCTCGTCGGACGCACATTCATCAGCTGCTCTGACATCCGTGTCCCTCAGGTCTTGGCTCTGTACTTGGGGTGGTAGACCCTTATAGTCTCCGGATCTATCCTCTTCAGCTCGCTCTCAGGGAGTGTTGCGAGAAGCTCCCAACCCAGATCAAGCGTCTCCTCGATCTCCCTATTCTCGTAGACTCCCTGCGCCACAAATCTCCTCTCGAAAACATCCGCGAATCTCAGGTACATCTTGTCTCTTGAGGAGAGGGCTTCTTCACCGATAACCGCAACGAGATCTCTGAATCCCCTGCCTTCAGCGTATGCGTAGTACAGTTGGTCCGAGACCTCCCGGTGGTCCTCACGCGTCCTGCCCTTCCCTATCCCCTCCTTCATCAGCCTCGAGAGTGAGGGGGAGACGTCTATCGGTGGGTATATGCCTCTCCTGTACAATCCCCTGTCAACTATTATCTGTCCCTCAGTTATGTAGCCTGTCAGGTCTGGTATCGGGTGTGTCATATCGTCGTGCGGCATCGTCAGGATGGGCATCTGGGTGACTGAGCCCTTGCTCCCATGCGTCCTGCCTGCACGTTCATAGATCGTTGAGAGATCTGTGTACATGTAGCCTGGGTACCCTCTCCTCCCAGGGACCTCCTCCCTTGCCGCGGAGATCTCCCTCAGAGCCTCGCAGTAGTTCGTCATATCTGTCAGTATTATCAGGACGTGCATCCCTAGTCTGTGGGCGAAGAACTCAGCCGTCGTCAGAGCTATTCTCGGGGTGAGTATCCTCTCTATAGCCGGATCCTCTGCAAGATTTACGAAGAGCGTGACATGCTCGAATGCACCCTGCCTCTCAAAATCCTCCCTGAAGAACTGCGCCTCATCAGCCGTTATCCCCATGGCTGCAAAGACAGTTGTGAATGGCTCTTCGGTCCCTTTGACTCTTGCTTGACGTGCGATCTGCGCCACGATCATGTTGTGCGGTAGGCCTGACCCGGAGAAGATCGGGAGTTTCTGCCCCCTCACCAAGGTGTTCATACCGTCTATTGTTGAGATTCCTGTCTGTATGAAGTCCCTAGGGTATTCTCTCGCATAGGGGTTGATTGGTGCGCCGTGGACATCTAGATAGTCTTCAGGGATTATCTTAGGCCCACCGTCGATTGGTTCACCGCTTCCGTCGAAGATCCGCCCGAGCATGTCTGAGGAGACTGGAAGCTTGATAGTCTCCCCGTTGAAGGCAACCCTAGTCGTCGGGATATCCAAGCCCGATGTTCCCTCAAAGACCTGAACGACCGCGATGTCCTCACCGACTTCGAGGACCTGCCCCCTCCTCTCCTCACCTGTCGGAGTCGTTATCTTGGCCACTTCACCGTACCCGACTCCCCTGACCGCCTTGACGAAGAGCAGAGGGCCGGATATCTGGCTTACAGTGCTGTACTCTCTTCCAGTTACTGTTGACATTTACCTCACACCTGCTGTGGCAAGGAGCTGGGATGAGAGCTGGCTGAACTGCTGATCGATCCTATCGATGAGCTCATCTGCGAAAGACTCGAAGCCCTCAGAAGGTTGTATCTTCATCCTCGATATCTCTTCCTTCACCGGGAGCTCCAGTATCCTTTGCAGGGGCAGCCCGCTCTCAGTCGCCTTGGACATCGCATGGTAGAACCTCATTATCACCTTCACCATGCAGAAGCTCTTCTTGATGGAGCAGAAGCTGTCGGTCGGGTGGACTGCGCTCTGCATGAGAAAGTCCTCCTTGAGCATCCTCGCAGCCTCCAAGATGAGCCTCTGGCTCTCAGAGAGGGCGTCTGGGCCGACCAACATTACTATCTCACGGAGCTCTTCATCCCTCTGCAGTATCTGCATGGCCTCACGTCTGAGTTCAACCCACTCCTCTCCAACATTACCGGTGTACCATCTCTCGAGCGAGTCGAAGTATAGTGAGTAGCTCGTCAGCCAGCTTATGGCTGGGAAGTGCCTCCTCTCAGCCAGAGCCTTGTCGAGGGCCCAGAAGACCTTCACGATACGGAGTGTATTCTGGGTAACCGGCTCAGAGAAGTCTGAGCCTGGAGGTGAGACCGCTCCTACGACCGAGACCGAGCCGAGATCAGGTCTGCTGCCCAGAACCTCCACTCTCCCTGCCCGCTCATAGAACTCTGCTAGTCTTGAGGCGAGGTATGCTGGGTACCCTTCCTCTCCAGGCATCTCCTCAAGCCTCCCTGAGATCTCTCTCAGTGCTTCAGCCCATCTTGACGTTGAGTCAGCCATCAAGGCGACGTCGTAACCCATATCCCTGAAGTACTCGCTTACAGTCATGCCTGTGTAGACGCTCGCCTCCCTAGCAGCGATCGGCATATTCGAAGTGTTAGCGAAGAGGATCGTTCGAGCCATCAGCGGCTGTCCTGAACGAGGATCCTTCAACTCTGGGAAACGCTCAAGGACCTCAGCCATCTCGTTGCCCCGTTCCCCACAGCCCACATAAACTATTACGTCGGCATCAGCCCACTGGGCGAGTTGGTGCTGCATCACAGTCTTACCTGTTCCGAAGCCTCCTGGGATAGCCGCGGTTCCACCTTTTGCTATCGGGAAGAGGAAGTCTATTATCCTCTGGCCTGTGACCAAAGGTGTGTCTGAGGGGACCTTTCTCTTGAATGGCCTCGGAGTCCTTACAGGCCATGAGTGCATGAGTTTGGCCGCCGTATTCCCGGCACGGCCCGCGATCATGCAGATCTCATCCTCGACAGTATAATCTCCCTCAGAGGCGATGCTCTTTACCGTGCCAGATACTCCCGGAGGCACCAAGATCCTATGTTCGACAAGTACGCTCTCCTTGACTGTGCCCAAGATGTCTCCGGCCTGAACGGTTGCACCCTCACTCTGGGCCGGGGTGAACCTCCATCTCTTCCTGCGGTCGAGTGGTGTGACAGTGATTCCTCTCTCTATGAAGTCTCCTGAGAGTTCTCGGATTACCGGTAGAGGCCTCTGGATTCCGTCATATGTCTGCCCTACTATCCCAGGCCCAAGCTCGACGGAAAGGGGTTTGCCTGTTCTCTCCACCTTCTCTCCAGGTTTGATTCCAGTCGTCTCCTCGTAGACTTGGATGGTCGCTCTGTCGCCCTCAACCCGTATGACTTCTCCGATAAGGCCTGCGTCGCCGATCCTGACAAGTTCATACATCAAAGACCCGAGCATCTCCTTAGCGACGACTACTGGGCCTGCAATACGCGCGATCTTTCCGGGCTTGAACAAGTATCTCACCGGAAGCTCTTCAGCAATGTCTTGGAGTGCCGCTGTAGATTGGGATCTCCTGAAATAAAGCTTTCTAGTTTCAACTCTTGAATGAAATATCAATCGTGGTGAGATGTAGGTGCTGCATAGCCGCCCTGTCGGCCAGCAGAAAACGCCTATAA
>JAWCLX010000040.1:0-10644 GCA_038850385.1 Bathyarchaeia archaeon
GATTCAGAGTTGTATTGGCGAATCCGAACAGGACCAAGATCATAGCGGAAGCCAAGATTGAGAACGACCGCATGGACGTACGTGTATTGGTAGACTTAGCAGACTTGGTCTCCGAAAGCTACGCCCCAGCCATAGAGATACGTGAGCAACGAGCCCTACTCAGACAGAGAAGGAGCCTGGTTGAGGATGCCGTGGCCATAAAGAATCGAATACACAACCTACTCGACAAGTACGACCTGGAGCATTTTCATTGGTGCGGGGAGTGGGATTCGAACCCACGAACCCCTACGGGACAGGAGGTCTGCGGTGCAGGCAAGGTCGGGAAGCCTTGCGCACAACCTCAGTCCTGCGCTTCCAAACATCGGTTGGTCCGTGTTCTTTGACCTGGCTTGGCAATCCCCGCTTTCTCGATAACATCTTGAGGAGTGTTTTATAACGCTTTACGGTCTCTTCTGAACGAGTGATGGGAAGGCTCTGTAGCATGCCTTCAGAATAGGGGGGCCGAAGGCCAGCAGGAAAGGCATCTGGTTTGTGAAGGTCCAAGCGAACCAGATCATGGCAGCGGTGAAGGGTAGCTGATGACCGTAGTTAAGTGGCAGAACAAAGAATTGGCTGAAGGCCCATACGCCTAGGCCGACTATTCCACTTCCTACCGCGTTTCCAACTATAGAGGCTAGGGCGAATCCTCCCCATTCAGCCCAGAGCCTGACGAGGGCGATCGCTAAGACTATGCTTGCAAGCGCAAAGCTGAGGAGAATACCCGCCGCCTCCATGGTGAATTCAGCGCCCATCAACCACCGCGTAAGGAAGATCACAGCTATCACGAGGCATCCAGAAGCTAGGCCGACGTTCATGGCTGCAGATCTCTTTCCAGCCTTTCCCAGACTTCCGATGATGTAGAACATTACGAAGTTCGCTGGTACACCAACAGTCAGGCTTAGGAGTGCGTTACCGTGAATCACCATGTCACTGATGAATATTCCTAAGGCAGCGCCGACCCCACCGACTAGTCCCCCAAACAGGAATGCGAAGACCGCTGGAACCACTACGGCTATTCCCCAGAAACGAACCACACCAACTATAGGGGCGAAGACGCCGAGGAAGGTCATGTAGCCGAGGACCGCGTACATCGCAGCGTTAAGAGCCGCCATACTTGCTTGGAGGCTTCTCGGAACCGTCAAAACCACCCCTCCATCAGACGCATTGATTCCTGCTTGCATGATTCCGGAGACTACTTAAATGCTCTCAGAGATAGGGGATCACTGTCTGGGGATGCTTTCTCAGTAGGAGCCTCTCCAGCTTCTCCCTTAAGCGGAGGTCTAGCTCCTGATGCTTGTCCGAGAGCAGACTAAGCGGATTCGGAGATGCTATGATGGGGCCTTGAAGTACCAGAGGGCTCCTGATGTCATGTGAGGCGATAGGACTAGACCTCATCACTCGAAGCAGGAGATCTCTTGGGTCTTCGTTCCTGCTCATCAATTCGGCAAGCTGCTTCATCTGTTTGGGGGCGAGGGGCCTCAGACCGAATTCCTGAGTGCCAGGAACCCGCAGGGACTCCCCGCCGCACTCAAGTCTGGCTCCAAATCCTACAGACTTGTAGGGGTTGATCCATTCCTCCTTCAGTATCCAGAGTTGAGAACCGTGGGAGACAAGGATCTGGCTGAAGTTGCGCCTGTCTCTTCCAACATGTATACTCCAGCCTAATGGGTTGGAGTCGTATGACTTCGCGATCTCCTTCTTCAGTCTCTCGAGCGGCTGTATATCGGCGTCTATAGTTGACCCACCAGATGCTTTCAAACAATTGGTATTCATCAGTGATATTAATCTTTCACGAGGACGAACGTATACGGCTGTCTAATCGTGAGAGACAAATAGTCTAAAGCAGTACAATTCCTCCTGTTCGGCCTGGGGTTGAAGAGGTATGCGCATCCTGGCTGTAGACATAGGCTCAGGCACAGAGGATATCCTTCTCTATGACGACTCGAAAAATATTGAGAACTGCGTCAAGTTAGTTCTGCCCAGTCCTTCACTGGTTTATTCCAGAAGGGTCGGCTACTCAACGAAACTTCGTATGGATCTATTCATCAAAGGAGATACGATAGGGGGCGGAGAGTTCGCGAGGGCTCTCAAAAGACACTTGGAGAAAGGCTTAGGCGTCTTCATAACTGAAGCCGCTGCTTATTCCATAAGAAACAGGCTGGATGAGGTGGGGAGCATGGGTTTCCAGGTCGTCTCCGATGATCCTCCGCCAGGCTTCAAGGGTGAGACTCTCACTATTCAAGAAGTGAATATCAGCAGACTCCAGACATTTCTTGGTGACTTCGAGGAAGACCTCTCAGACTTGACAGCTGTAGCGGTGGCAGTTCAGGACCACGGGATCCCTGAAGGCGAACTCAGCAACAGGAGATTCAGAATGAAGACGATGACGGAGAGACTCATGGATAGCTCAAGGCTGGAGAGCCTACTCTACAGCGACAGGGAGATCCCGGGTAGATTCGTCAGGATGAGGTCAGCGGCGGACGCAGTGAGATCTCAGTTGCCTGGAATCTCAACATTCGTGATGGATACGTCGACGGCAGCGATCTTGGGCTGCCTCGAGGATCTGAGAGTGAAGGCGGCGAGAACCGCCCTGCTGGTCAATGTCGGAAACGAACATGTGACAGCAGCGATCACTTCGGGGAGGAAGGTTCTTGGAGTGCTCGAGCATCATACAAGCATCCTGAAAGCGGCAAGACTTGAGTCTCTACTGAAGGCCTTCATGAAGGGTAGGGTTGACGATGATGCAGTATACGAGGATGGGGGTCACGGAGCCTTCTACATGCATAAGCGAAGCAAAATTCCCAAGATCAACGTGGTAGCTGTGACCGGGCCTCACAGATCTAGGCTTAGGGGTAGAATCGATGCCTACTTTGCAGCGCCTGGAGGCGATATGATGATGACCGGCCCCATCGGTTTGGTGAGGGCAGCCAAGGCCGCGCTGAGAAATCAGCCAGAGGAGACCAAGACATCTGGAAATGTGTTTAATAAATAGGGTGTAGAACTACTGGGAGGTCGACTGGTATGAGCGAGCGAAGCTCAGAGAGATCAGATCCAGCAACTCTTACAGAAGCTGATTTTGAGAGGGCGCTCAACGAGAATCCGATTCTCATCGTTGACTGCTGGGCTCCTTGGTGTGGACCATGCAGAGCCTTGGCGCCCCTGATTGATGATCTTGCGCGGACCTACCATGGAAAGGTGGCCTTCGGAAAAGTCAACGTCGACGACAACCCGAGGATCGCGCAGATGTATGGTGTGATGAGCATACCTACACTACTGTTCATAAAGAACGGGCAGCTGGTAGATCGGCTAGTAGGCGTCGTCCCGAAGAAGACTATCGAGGACAAGATAAGGAAGATGCTGTAAGGCAGCATCAGTAGAAACGTGGGAGTTGGCTGGCAGACTCCGGGATGGCTTGAACATCTTGTCGATGACAGATACGCCCCCGCACCTGAAAGAACTAGCTAAGAATGTGGAGTTGCTCCGCATACTAGGCATAACGGATAATGAGTGCAGGATATACCTCAGCCTCCTAGAGAAGCCAAGAGGGGAGAGCATCGACAATATCCTTACACGCTCAGGATTAACCCCTCAAGAGGCTGAGGTGGCTGTGAAGGGTCTGAATGAGAAAGGCTGCGTCTCACTGAACAGCAACAGGGTCGAGGCGAATCCACCGCGTGATTTCCTCGCTAACATGCTCCGTGAAAAGAAGAGCAGCCTCGACCATGAATTGAGGAGGGTTCAGGAGGCGATTCGATACCTGGAGCTCTCACTAGACCCGTACTACTGGGAGAAGAGGACGGGTCTGAGGCCTGAGGAGATGATAAGCCCAGTAAAGGATCTCCCTTCCATGGAGAGTAGAACAGTCGAGATGATCGCTGGTTCAGAGAAGTACTTCTACATATTCGCTGAGAGGTTCGACTGGTACGATAGCATACGGAGGGAGATAACTGAAGCTGTCGGCAGGGGGGTGAAGGGAAAGATCCTCATGCTGGTCAAAGACAGCTTCACCACTAAGAGGGCCAAGGAGCTGCAGGGGCTGGGAGCTGAAGTCCGACACTGCGTGGAAGAATGGTATCCGGTTAGGGGGACGCTTGTTGATGATCGATCACTCATCTTTGTTATATGGGCGACCAGGAAGAGTGAGGTTGAGAGGCCGATACACTATAGGCCGAACTACACAGAGAACCCGGGCCTGATAAGAATATTCAAGGATGCTTTCCAGAAGAGGTGGGAGGAGGCTAAGCCGATATAGCAGTCACCCCAGCCACCTCCTAGGCTCAAGACCCAGATCCTTGAATTTCTCACTGACCAGAAGTTCAGCCGCCGCCCTTTCAGGTCCGAGGAATACTAAGTGGCCGCCGCATGAGCAGTCAGAGGAGCCGAATCCTCGATAGACCATGCCCACCCTCGGATCCTGAGATATCTCTCTTGCCAGCCTACACTCCAACCGTCCTCCAGCATTCGAGAAGAAGGCGAGTTCAGGCCTGCAGTATCTATTACTCAAGAGGTAGTCGATGTGCCAATGCCTTCTCTTCACATGGCTGAAGTGTCTGGTCAACCTCCCCTCGATCGATGTTGATCCAGTTCCCAGTCCAGACCCTGCGTATACATATACTCCGCGTCTCAGTCTAAGGTTCCCTAGACCGCCTGCTGCCACAGTTACATCTCTATCCACCCTGATCAGCAGAGCGTACAGCCCCCTCAACCATGCGTTGCCCCTTTCAAATCTGGGAATCGATCACACATAGAAAGTAATATCCTAATGTATCCTGATCTTACCAGAGAACGCGTCCAGCACACCTCCGGAACGGTTTGAGTCAGATGAGGGCGTTGATCTTGGCAGGGGGGTTTGGAACCCGGCTTAGACCTCTCTCATGCACTCTTCCAAAGATCATGTTTCCAGTAGCCGGCAGGCCGATGATCGAGTTGGTTCTCAGCAACCTGTACAGTAACGGGGTGGAGGAGGCTGTACTGGCGATAGGCTACATGGCAGACGTGATCAGAAGACACCTAGGCAGGAGGTTCGAAGGGGTTAGGCTCCACTACTCCATCGAGGAGACCCCGCTGGGGACCGGTGGGGCTGTGAAGAGGGCTGAGAGGCTTCTGAGGGACGGAGACTTCTTCGTCCTCAACAGCGACATCATCGCTTCACCACCGCTTAGGGAGATCCTCAGAAGCCATGTGGTGAAGGATGCGGCCGCCACGATAATGCTTCACAGAGTTAAGGATCCCACACATTTTGGTGTTGCCAAGATTGATGAGTCGCTCAGGATCGAGAAGTTCGTTGAGAAACCTAGAAGAGAGGATGCTCCTAGCCGCTGGATAAATGCAGGGGTCTACGTCTTCGATCCTGAGATCTTCAACCACTTAACCCCTGGAAGAAAGGTCAGTATTGAGAGGGAGGTCTTCCCGAGGCTGGCCTCGTCCAGAAGGCTCTACGGATACAAGTATACTGGTGAATGGTTCGATATTGGGAGGTTCGAGGAGTATAGGAGGGCGAATAGGGCGGCGCTGTCTCGACTATCACATGCCAAGCCTTCAGTAGCCCCTAAGGTCGTGGTGCACACTGACGCGAGACTGATCCCGCCGCTCAGGCTTGGATCCGGATCAAGAGTAGGGGCGAACGCGACTCTGGGGCCGTACAGTTCAGTCGGCGATTCTGTTGTGATAGGTGAGAGGAGCAGAGTCTCAGGTTCAATACTCTTCAGCAGGGTTCATGTTGGGAGAAACTCACTCATCAGGAACGCTGTGATCGGGGAGGGTGCAGTACTGGGTGAGAACGTCAGAATCGGTGACGGCTGCGTCATCGGCGATGAAGTATACGTGCATGACGGTGTGAGGCTCATGCAGGATGTGACGGTGTGTCCGCATAAGGAGGTTAGCAGGAGCATAGCCTCCTCTAGGGTGGTGACTTGACTTGGCTAAGCCTTCGAGGAGACTCTTCGGGACTAACGGTGTCAGAGGTGTAGTGAACAGGGAACTGACACCTCTCTCCGTCTTGCTTCTGAGTGAGGCGATAGGCACATTCTTTGGACGCTCCAAGATCCTGCTTGGATGGGATGGTAGAACAAGCAGCCCCATGCTCTCAGACCTGGTGTCGTCTGGACTGATGAGTTCGGGCTGCACAGTCTATCAGATGGGGTTAGCTCCTACACCTGCGGTGCAGTACCTGACGAAGACGAGCGGCCTCAACGGTGCTGTGATGGTGACTGCCAGCCACAACCCTCCGGAATACAACGGGGTCAAAGTTATGGATTTCAGCGGTGTCGAGATACCGCCTGAGAGTGAGCTGGCGATAGAGAGGATCTACTTCAAAAAGCAGACGGTTCTCCGTGACTGGGACAGTCTAGGCGAGAGGTTCCCTGCGCAGGATGGGTTGGAGGCGTACAGGAGGGCGATCGTGGAGAGGGTTGATCAAGACGTGATCAGGAGGTCTAGGTTCAAGGTTGTTGTAGACCCGGCTAACGGCGTAGGATCATTAACTACGCCATACCTCTGCAGGGAACTGGGCTGTGAGGTGGTTACTATGAATTCACATATCGACGGGACCTTTCCAGGTAGATTGCCTGAGCCGACTCCGGCAAACCTCGACCCACTATGCAGAACCGTCAGGTCTGTCGGCGCTGACATCGGGGTCGCTCATGACGGAGATGCTGACAGGGCCATATTCGTTGATGAGAAAGGACAGATACACTGGGGGGACAAGAGTTTCGCGGTGATAACTGAACACTACCTCAAGATGAGGGGTGGCGGAGAGATCGTCACCCCTGTCAGTTCATCCCAGGTCATAGAGGATATCGCGTCCAAGTATGGCGGTAAGGTAGTCTGGACGCCTGTAGGCTCCCCCCATGTCTCGAGGACTATGATCGCAAGAGGTGCTGAGCTTGGAGGAGAGGAGAATGGGGGCATATTCTATGCACCCCACATCCCTGTCAGAGACGGAGGGATGGCCACAGCCCTCATGCTTGAGGTGATGGCTACAACAGGGGAGAGGCTCTCGACGCTCACAGGGAGGCTGCCCCAGTACTTCAACATAAAAGACAAGGTTCCTTGCCCGAGCAGGCTTAGATCAAGAGTCCTGAGGCAGGTCGAGAAAGAGGCGAAGGGGGTAAGGGTCGAGACCACTGATGGACTGAAGATCTGGCATGAAGACAGGAGCTGGATACTGATAAGGCCGAGTGGGACCGAGCCGGTCTACAGGATCTTCGCAGAGGCCAGATCAATGGATGAGGCTGAGAGGCTCTCTTCAAGATACAAGGCGGTGATATCCAAGGCTGTGAGGAGGAATGTTCGGCGGAGCTGACTTGCTGAAGGCCTTCTTCCCCTGCGCTCTTACTCTGGTGGCCGGCTTCACATTCACCGTCCTCCTCATACCTCAGATCTCAGGCTTCATGCGCAGACACGGGATACTTGGGGTTGACGTTCACAAGCCGGAGAGGCCTCTCATACCTGAGATGTGTGGACTAGCCCTGGTTCTGGGTGTAGCGGCCTCATCCATCATCACCGGGATCTTCCACAGTGACTACCTCTCCAAGATAGTGGCGTTCGAGGCATCGACCCTGATAGTCGCGGCGGTGGGGGCTCTCGATAGACTTGTGAAGCTTGGGCCTAGGCTGAAGCCCCTCCTCACAGCCTTCGGGGCGGCTCCAATCCTGATCTTGGCGGCCTATGATCCTCATCCAAGCCTCCCCTTCATAGGTGGTGTGAGGCTCACTATAATCTATCCAGCCCTGATCCCTGTTGCAGTAGCGGTCACTGCGAACTCAGTGAATATGCTCGACGTCTACAATGGATCTATGAGTGGGACCTGCATTGTGGCTGTCCTGGCCGTCATCATGTGCATGTTCATCAATGGGAGTGCGGAGGCGGCTGCCTTGGCAGCCGGTCTGCTGGGTGGGCTCCTCGGCTTCCACATGTACAACCGGTACCCCGCCAGGATCTTTGCCGGTGATGTGGGGAGTCTCTATGTCGGTGCAGCCATCGGGATCCTCGCAGTCTTCGGGCGTGTGGAGGTTGCTGCTGTGACAGCGTTGATGCCGCAGATAATGAATGCGTTCTACGGGTTGGCTGCGGTCGGGAGACTTTATGAGAGAAGGGAGGTCTCAGCAAGGCCTGTGGTGGTACTGTCTGACGGTAGGCTTGATGCGAGCAGAGACCACAGGGCGCCTGTGACGTTGGCGCGTATGATCTTGGCTGGTGGACCTATGAAGGAGTATGAGGTGACGGCCTGCATGGTCGCGCTCTCCGCGGTCGCAGCTGTCCTAGCCGTCGCAACTCAGATCTTGATATCCTGGTGTTAGTCGATGAGGGTTATCGTCGGCCTCGCCTTGATTCTTGTCTTCGTCTGGATGACTATGCTGGCAGGCTTGGTCGTTATCTTCGTCACCCTCCCATTCCTCGCCTCAAGCCTCTCAGCAAGGGTTGGGAGGCTGCTTGAGAGCATCGCAGTTTCGGGTGTGGCTTCACTCATGGTTCTGGCTTGGCTTATTGTCTGGAAGAGGTTAGCCTTCAGGTTCTTCTTCAGCCTCCTCTCTAGAAGGCCGGATGCATGCTGAGTTAGGCTCGCTGCCCAGCCTCTCCACCAGGCAGTTCATGGTTCTCGGTGTTCTATGGGTCAGACTCCTAGACCTATGTCATCCACGATCTTCTGGATCGGGTCCTCCATCCCCTCCAGAAGCTTCTCGGCTCGCGCCCTGCACTCCTCACGATAAGCATCATCCTCAAGCCAGCTTATGGCCTGCTCGGCTATCGATGCCGGGTCTTGGATGCGTTTCAGGAGATGTTTCTGCTGGAGGAATTCCTCTACCCGTGTCGGTCCGGCGGGGAAGTATGATATTGCAGGTATGCCCATCATGGCTGCCTCAGCAGTCATGGTTCCGCCGCCTCCTATGAAGACTGATGTGGATGCGAGGAGTGAGGGCCCGTAGATCAAGGTCTTCGGCAGGATGATCCTCCCTCTAAGCCTCTTGAAGGCTGCGTAGTGCTCCCTGTATCTTGGTAGGACAACTATGTCGGCGGCGCATCCTCTGCTCAGAAGCTCCTCAGCTATCTTGGCGGCTAGAGTCCTCCATCCCCCGGGCATATTCATGAGGTAGGCAGCGAAGGACTCCTCAATCCTCAAAGTGACTATTCTAGAGTTGGGCTTGATTCCGTGTCTCTTCAGCATCTCAGGATCAGGTCTTGCGTCTCTTATCCAGACGTAGGGATCGAGAGCGTCATACTGGACTATCTTTGACAGGGGTAGGCAGTAGCGGTTCCAGTCCTCCAGCGGGATGACTTTGGGTGAGAAGAGCCTGGAAGCCAGAGGAATGGAGAGTCTTGAGGTCTCCTCGGCGTGGGGTGAGTCGCTTATGCAGTAGTATGGTATCTTGAGGCCGAAGGCTGATCTGGAAGCCTCCACTGAAGGGTATGCGACGGTCAGTTCTATCCTCTTATCCTTCATGAGCCTCGCGATCCTTGCGGTCCGTATGAGGCTCTCCCGAAGCTTACTGTCTAGAGTTGTTCTGTGAGTTCCGATAACCTCAGCCTTGATCTTCCTCATGCGTAGCAACTGTATCGTCTCTGGGAAGCTGCGGGTAACCCTCACAACCCTGTGTCCAGCCTCCTCAAGCCTGTTGGAGAGCTCACCGAGAAATAGGACTTGTTTCGGAGTTAGGATGTCGACGAGTATCCTCAAACCTGATTTTCCTGAAGAGTCTCCCTCAGCAGATGATCAACAGCTGAGCCGGAGATATCTCTGTTTCTGTCTCTCAGCACTTCATGGATTATGGTCACAGCATCTTTTTTGAGTTCAGAGTGGATTAATACTGGAGTATATCATATTGACTGCAGTCTCTGGCGGTGATGTGTGACGGCCATAATGAAACTGAGGCCTGAGGAGATCCAGGAGAGGCTTTCGAGTGGAAGACTCACCGTTACAGTTGTCGGACTAGGCTGGATGGGTCTGCCCCTCGCCTGCCTCTTTGCAGAGGCAGGAGCGAAGGTGCTTGGCGCAGACAACAACCGGAAGCTTGTGGAGAAGATAAACAGGGCTGAGGCGACCATCGATGAGCCGAGGCTGCCGCAGCTTGTCGCCAAGCATGTGAATTCAGGCAGACTCAGAGCAATGGACGACGTGGAGAAAGCGGTCTCAGTCAGCGACGTGGTGATAGTCACTGTGCCTACCTTGGTCGACGCTGAGAAGCAGGCTGACTACAGTATTCTCGATTCATCATGCAGAGAGATTGGGAGAGGACTGTTACCCGGCGCCCTCGTCATCCTCATGAGCACCGTCGCCCCTAACGTTACAGAGAGGCTGGTCAAGCCTGCCTTGGAGAAGAGTTCAGGCCTCATAGCAGGAGAGGACTTCGGCCTAGCTTACAGTCCGATAAGGGCTATGGGCGGCAGGGCTCTGAGAGACCTCCAGGAATACAAGAAGGTTGTTGGAGGTCTTGATGAGGCGAGCCTGAAAGCAGCCTCAGCAGTGCTCAGCACAATAGTCAAGGCAGGGTTGATCGAGACCAGCAACATCAAGACAGCTGAGGCCACCAAGATCTTCGAGGCTGTGTACAGGGACCTGAACATAGCCTTGGCGAATGAGCTTGGCCTTTACTGTGAGAGGGCTGG
>JAWCLX010000040.1:10654-11015 GCA_038850385.1 Bathyarchaeia archaeon
ACTCTCACCTGCACTTCCCAAGCATAGGTGTCGGTGGCCACTGCCTCCCACTCTACCCTTACATGCTCCAGACAGACGCTCAATCCCTCGGCTTCAAGCTTAGACTCATCAAGGCGGCGAGGAGGATAAATGATGAGATGCCGAGGCATGTCGCGAGGCTGGCATCCTCAGGTCTACGTCAAGCCGGGAGATCCCTGGCCAGAGCCAGAGTGACGGTCCTGGGCATCTCGTACCGCGCGAACGTGAAAGAGACCAGGTACTCGCCTGCAGTCGAGTTGATCGAGGCGCTCAAGAGAAGGGGAAGCAGAGTCACAGTCTATGATCCAAAGTTCATCTACGCTGAGATCAAGAGTATGGGCTA
>JAWCLX010000041.1:0-2694 GCA_038850385.1 Bathyarchaeia archaeon
CCGAATCTGCAGGAGAGGGCTGACGCCATCATGGAGAGACTCCTTGATTCATGCAAGGATTTCATCTCGGCTAAGCCCGAGTATACACGCCTACTACTCAAGGTCAGAAGCCTCCAACCCAAGAGATACGCGGTGATCATGCGTGCCGTCAACACTGAAGACTTCATAACAGCCTCCGCGGTGAGGATGAGATGGAAGGATCTCTCAAGACTCTCTTTGAGGATCCTCAGGGGCTGTAGGCAGGTCTCCTCCGTGTACTATGACCTCACCCCCAAACCGCCGGGGACTATCGAGTTTGAGTAGGGTCAACCCTGTGCAGATACTCTTAATTGTCAGGTGCAGCCTCTCATCGTCGACTATACGATCACTCTGACAGTCATGAGAGCTTGGAGGTTGAGTGCTATGCAGAGGAGGATAGTATTCAGGTGGACCTCAACCCCTTCACTCGTCTCAATCATGATCCTGCTGGCCTCAACAGCCGTAACCGTGGCCTTCACGATCGAGTACCTTGTGATGAGAGGCCTAGAGTACAGGATCCACCGGCTCGACGCATCCCTCACAATCCCCTACCTCTACCTGCCGCTGATAGGCTTCCTAGCATTCACTCTCTCCTGCTGGATGTATCTGACTAGGGCCAGAGCCAATGTTGTAGTCAAGCCGGGCATACGCCCACCTGCGGAAGTCATGCCCATAAGGATGCTTGAAGGGGTCTTCCTCATCCTGACGGTTCTATCTGGCTCACTCTACCTCCCGTACGTCTTCGGCTCGAACTGGATGCTCAAGAACCTTACTGGGATGAGAGCCATATCCTCAGACCTCGGCAACTTCGTCTCATGGTTCTACAGTCGCGCTCTCCTCATAATGGCGCTGCCGCCATTGTGGAAGTACTTCGCCTCCAGCATCCTCTCTCCACTCGTCGTAGCAGTCACGGTTCTCGCCGTCGCCCGCAGACCGGCGAGGCCTGTCAGAAGAAGATGAAAGCCTCTGGATAGTCAGCTCCGGATCGAGCTGGTGATTTTGGCTTCACAGGAGCGACAGCAAACCTGTTCTGTTTGTGGACAGGTTACAGAGGAGGATGGCCTCTGTAGACTTCACCATCTAGCCAAGGAAAAACTGACTCGAGGCTACGAATTGTGGAAAGTCGCCTACGGCAGCCTCGACTACGTCGACTACCTGCGACTCTTGATAGCGCTCCCTGAGACCGGAGAGGCTGCGGCTGCGGTCGCCCGCCACATGCTCCAGGAGGAGGAAGGAGGGAATGGCGAGGACGCTAATCATATGCGAGAAGCCTGATGCAGCAAGAAGGGTTGCGGAGGCGCTGGCAGACCGGCTGCCTTCAGCAAAAGAGAGACATGGACTGAGGTACTTCGAGTTAAGCGGGGTAGAAGGAGGAATAGTCGTCTGCCCTGTCCTAGGCCACCTCTACACTGTAGACGCAAAGGGCAGCGTCTCAAGGAGGGAGTATCCAGTCTGGGATTTTGAGTGGAAGCCGAAGTACCAAGTCGAGAGAGGCTACGAGCATCATGAAGGGCTGCTGAATGCGATACGTGAGCTGGCTCAGGAAGCTGACAGATTCATAGACGCTTGCGACTACGATATTGAAGGCTCAGTCATCGGCTACACGACTTTGAAGTATGCATGTGGCGGGGCAGACCTCAAAGCAGGCAGGATGCGGTTCAGCACACTGACCAAGAGCGACCTCAAAGAGGCGTATCTCAATGCCTCTGCGCAGCTTGACCACAACCTCGTTCAGGCAGGAATGTGCAGACATGAGCTAGACTGGCTCTATGGAGTCAACCTCTCCAGAGCACTGACGGAGTCTGTGAGGAAGAACATTCAGAAGTACTTGAACATCAGCACAGGCAGGGTTCAGGGCCCAACGTTGAGATTCATCGTCGACCGGGAGGTTCAGATCTCAACTCACGTCCCCATACCGTACTGGACCATCACGGCGAAAGCGGACATAGATGGGGAGTCGGTCTCTCTGGAGTATTCCGAGAAAAGACTGCAGAAGAAAGGCGGGGCGGAGGATGTTGCGGCGAACACGAGGAACAAAACGGGTCTGGTCGAGCGTGTTGAGGAGAGGTACAGCAGGGTCGGGCCGCCCCCACCATTCGATCTATCTGAGATTCAGTCAGAAGCCTACCGGCGCTTTCATCTAGGTCCAAGTGAGACCCTAAGGATACTCGAGCACCTCTACTTGCAGGCTCTGATATCATACCCGAGAACGGGTAGCCAGAAGCTGCCAGCATCAATAGGCTACAAGGCAATACTTGAGAGCCTCAAGAAATCCGCAGGCTACAGAGATCTGGTGGCTGAGCTATTATCCCAGCCCGTGTTGAATCCTGTTGAAGGCGGAAAGACAGACCCAGCTCACCCAGCAGTCTATCCTACTGGTCGACTTCCAGGAAAACTCTCAACCGTAGAGCGGAGGGTATACGATCTGGTCGTCAGGAGATTCATGGCAGCCTTCGCGCCGGCTGCGGAGAGGGTGAGTCAAAGAGCCGCCGTAACGGTCTCAGGCAAATATCTGTTCTATATCCAGGGTTCAAGAACCGTCAGCCCAGGATGGATGAGATTCTATCAGCCGTACAAGGGGTTTGGTGAGACATCTATCCCATACCTCCATGAGGGCCAGGAGATACGTTTCAAGGAGGTGTCGGTAATGCAACATTTTTCAGCTCCACCCCCACG
>JAWCLX010000041.1:2704-4862 GCA_038850385.1 Bathyarchaeia archaeon
CCACGTTACAACCCTGGCAGCCTACTGGGGATGATGGAGCGCAGCGGGATAGGCACCAAGGCTACGAGGTCAGGGATAATAGACCTCCTCTACAAGAGGGGTTACATCTTTGGTGAGGCTATGAAGCCGACCCTGCTAGCAGCAAAGGTTATCGAGGTCCTCGAAAAATACTGCCCACAGATAGTCGATGTCTCATTCACAAGAGACCTCGAAGTCAAAATGAACAGGATAGAGGTTGGCGAGGCTACGCATGACGGTGTCTTGAGCGAGGCAGTAGAACGGCTTAGGCCGGTGATGGAGCGGCTCAAGAACGATGAAAAGATGCTGGGCAGAGACCTAGGAACCGCTGTAACACAGATGGCGACAGAGAAGTCTATGATAAAGATGTCTTGCCCTAGCTGCGGACTCCCCCTCAAAATGGTGAGGAGCACAAAGACGAAGAAGCGATTCATAGGCTGCTCAGGATCCTTAACTCGTCGATGCAGATTCACCCTCCCCCTGCCCCAGCTTGGAAGGCTGGAGCCTCTTGAGAAGTTCTGTGAAAGATGTGGCTTCCAACTCTTCGCGACTTGGAGGAGGGGGAAGCGTCCATTGATATCCTGCCCAAAATGTTATGTGGAAGGGCTTAGGAGGACTCATCCGAACTGAGGTATGTGCTACCAGCATCAGAGTCTGTGGACAGGCTTGACCCGTCTGCAGAGAACGTTTGATGCGTTAAGGCTCGGCGACTATTATGAGTATGATCCCATCCCAACTCTCCTTTACGCAGCAGCTGCTCCTCGCACTCACCACTATAGTGACGGTCCTCCTTGGACTATACGCCGCTAACTGGTCTCTGCTGACTATACTCTCCATCAGGGGTCGAAGAAAACCTCCGCCACCGCCAGAGCTGAAGGTGCTTCCGGAGGTGACGATCCACCTGCCCTTATACAATGAGGAAAAGGTTGCTGCACGACTGATAGAGTCATGCCTCAGAATCGACTACCCCAGCGAGAAACTGAAGATCATTGTCATCGACGACTCTGATGACGGAACGACTGAGATAGCCAAATCTTACCATGAGAAGTATCCAGACATCTTGACGGTTATCCACAGAGATTCAAGGGATGGTTACAAGGCTGGAGCGCTTCAGACAGCGCTCGAACAGACTAAGAGTGAACTCGTGATGATCTTTGATGCTGACTACGTGCCCCCTCCTGACCTGCTTCAGAGGGTCGTCCCATACATCTTTCTCGATGAGAGTGTGGCATTTGTCCAGACGAGATCAACATACCTGAACCAGGGCCAGTCTTGGATTACGAGAGCGATCGCCCTAGCTCTTGACGGCTACGGCATAGTTGACCAGAGAGCCAGGTATGCAGCAGACCTTCTAGCTCACTTCAGCGGCACAGGCGGAGTCTTCAGACGTTCAGCCATCCAGTCAGCTGGCGGATGGACATCCGACACACTCGCGGAAGACCTCGACCTGTCGATAAGACTCCAACTTCAAGGCTGGAGGTACATCTACCTTTACAGCGTGACCTGCCCAGGGGAGATACCGCCTTCCTTCAACCTTGTCCGCAGACAACAGTTCAGATGGGCTAAGGGCTTCGCTCAGTGCCTACGTAAGCATGGCAGGTCGATAGTCGGCTCTGCCAGAATGTCATTATTCCAGAAGTTTGAGGCGCTGATGCTTCTTGGAACCTACATGGTATGCCCAATCTCGGTCTTCGGGCTTCTAATCCTGATCCCTTACCTTGCCCTCTTCCCACTCTCATTTTTCTTCAATGATTACTGGCAGACGATCTTTGCACCGATCGCGTCAGCATTCTCAGCCTTTATCTACGCATCACCCCTGCTTCTCTATGGAACAACTGTCGCAGAGCTCTCAGGGGGCAGACTCAAGGAGTACCGCAGGCTCGCCGATATTGTTGGCCTAGCTCTTCTAGGTATGGGGACGTTGCTCACAAACTCAAAGGCAAGCATTGAGGGAATACTCATGAAGCCATCCCCGTATGAGAGGACCGCCAAGTACGGCATCGTTGAGAGAGGCGACCAGGACGCTTAAGCAGACAAGGTCAGGGTGGAGGAGTTGATTTCGATAGTCCTCCCGACCAGAAACGAGCCTGCAGTGCAGGACCTCATCGCACAGCTGAGAGAGACCATGAACTCAGTTACG
>JAWCLX010000041.1:4872-5617 GCA_038850385.1 Bathyarchaeia archaeon
GCAGTCGACAAATCTGATGATGACACGCCGTCACGCCTCAGGAGAGCAGGTGTCGAAGTCGTCGCTCAGAAGAGTAGAGGTCTCGGCGGAGCCATAATCGAAGGGCTAAGAGCGGCCAGAGGGGATCCTATACTTGTCATGGATGCAGACCTGTCCCACAACCCCAGGTTCATACCGGCGTTTATTGAGAAGTCCCGTGAGGGATTCGACATAGTCGTCGGTTCAAGGCGGGTGCGGGGTGGCGGCATTCTCGGCTGGGGGCTCTACAGGAGACTGGTCTCATGGGTCGGGAATGCTATTGGGAGAGTTGTTGCAGGCATAGAGGTCTCAGACCTGACATCAGGATACAGGCTGTACAGACGCAAAGCTGTGGAGGCTCTGGGCCTCGAGCATCTCAGGTCGAGCGGGTATGCTTTCCAGCTTGAGGTTCTTGCAGCAGCCTCTGAGAGAGGGCTGAGGATAGGATCGGTCCCAATAGTATTCACAGACAGGTCTGAAGGAGAATCCAAACTCTCAAGGAGTGATGTCTTCGAGTTCTTTCTAACCGCCCTTCGGCTCGGCCTGAGGAGGCTGCGACACAGACATCCTGAAACTGCTTCTCTTCTCAACTAAGATGATGACTGAGAGGAGTGAGAGTGCAGCCACCCCTGCCATCGATGCTTCGAAGAGCAGCTCTGAGAGGCCAGAGTCCTCTGCAGGAAGGCCTGCAGAGAGCGTGAGCGTCGAGGCTGCTACTACGAATAGA
>JAWCLX010000041.1:5627-10560 GCA_038850385.1 Bathyarchaeia archaeon
GCGCTTCAGCATGAAGAGGCCGGCTCCAGCAACTATGGAAGCGACTGAGAGGCAAACTAGGATCCACAGCTCCGCAACAGATCCTATAGTCAAGGCGAGCAGGTACAAGCCGGCTGCGACGTAGAATACTGAAGGGACTAGTAGTGCTCTAATGCGATTCCTTCCGGGTTCTCGTTCCACAGTCCACACCTGGGAGCCAAGGCTATCTTAGCAATGCAATAAATAGATTTTCTTGCCCATGTTGCTTGTCCAGTCTGGAAGGAGAGCTTCAAGCCGGACTGGGGAATAGCCCTATATTAGGAAGCTTTCATAACTTGTCGATGTCGTGGTGACTCATCTTTCTTGAGTAGCGCCCAGTGAGTCTTCAGGGAGAAAGACTATGCCGATCAGGGGTGGGAATCTTGCTCTGTACACGTCGAGGGAGAAGACGTTCAGCGGACGCAGCCTGGACTTCGAGCAGGCACGGTTTGTCATCCTTGGTTTTCCATATGATCGAACCAGCACTTACAGGCGTGGGTCAGCTCTAGCACCAACCGCGATCAGGGAGGCTTCGGTGAACATCGAGACATTCAGCCTCAGGTCGAACGTGGATGTCGAGGACATCGCTATCTGTGATGTGGGTGATCTCGATGTTGTCGACGACTTGGCGGAGACACTGAGACGCCTAGAGGCCTCAGTCAGGGACGTACAAGGCGCAGGCAAGATACCTGTGCTGATAGGTGGGGAGCACACTTTGACGTATGGTGCTGTCAGAGGGTTAGGTGGCGATGTTGCGGTCGTGGACTTCGACGCGCATCTTGACCTCAGGGATGAGTATCTGGGTTCACGGCTCTCCCACACCACTCACATGAGGAGGCTTGCTGAAGAGATAGGGCCTGAGAGGATAGTGGAGGTCGGCACCAGAGCGATCTCGAAGAGTGAGTTGGAGTATGCGAGAGATGTCGGCGTGTACTTCTGTTCGACCCTTGAGATTCGGAGGCATGGAGCAGAGAAGGTATCGGCTCTCGTAGCCCAAAGGCTCTCGAAGTTTAGGAAAAGGTACATCACGATAGATATGGATGTTCTCGACCCTGCCTACGCTCCCGGTGTCGGCAACCCTGAAGGAGACGGCCTAGAGATAGGCACCTTGATCGACATACTCACCAAAGTGGCTGCTGATGGCGTAGCAGGCTTAGATCTCGTCGAGGTCTGTCCGGGATGCGATACAGGTGTAACTGCGGCTCAAGCTGTGAAGGTCCTCTTCGAGGCGTTGGCCGCAGCGGAGCGCCGAGGAGAATATGGGGGCTAATATGGTGTCGCTCAGCTCTTCCTTCTCTTCTGCATTTATCCTAGACACCTCTAGACAGCTACCGCTCACCGGCTGCACGGTTGATGGAGCTCTATTTTCTGGAAGGAGAATCTTCTGACACCGCCCGCCCCCTCTATTAGCCTGTTAGAACTTCCCCTCAGCAGTCTTGGATACTGGAGGAAGACAGTGAGGGGGAGGTGCAATGGCATCTACTCAAGGAAGCCGGTTAAATCCTCTATCCTCTCGATCTGGCCTACTGCGTAAGCCAAGATCTCGACCACGTCGAAGACCCCTTTGATCGAGTATGGTGCGGTCGAGTATAGGTTGTGGAAGCATGTGGGACATGAGGTAGCGACGGCATCAGCTTTAGCCTCTAGGACTTCATCAAATATGGTTTGGCAGAGGCTGTTCCTCAAGTCTGAGTAGGGCACACGGATCGTTCCGCCGCAGCAACGTGAGAACTCTCTGGTCCTGTTCAGCTCAACGAGCTTCACGCCGCCGATCTTTCTCATTATGTTCCTCGGCGCATCGAAGATTTCAGCGTATCTTCCAAGGTGGCAGGGATCCTTGTAAACAAGCCTCATCTCCAGCCGCCTCGAGACCTTTAGTCTTCCACTCTCCAGCGCCTCCTCCAGGATCTGGGTTGAATGTTTCACCTTGAGTTTGGGCGTATCCTCCAGCTTCGGCAGGTCGTTCTTGAAGGCATTATAGCACATCGGACAGAGAGTAACCACCATCTCCGGCCTGTACTCCTTGAGCATCCTGACAGTCTTCATCATCGCCTCCTCAGCCTTTTCCTTGAGGCCGAGATCTGCAAGGTAGTTTCCGCAGCAAGTTTCCTCCTGCAGAACAGTGAACTCGGTGCCCATCTCTCTTAGGACCTTGAACATTGAGATGAGGTGGTTGGGATAGACGTACTGTGCAACGCAGCCCATGTAGAGGATGGTCTCAGCCTGCTGTGGCAGTTCATCGATCAGGCTCTGAAGTTCAGGCGGCCGAGCTTTCCCGAGGATGTTGCCGGTCTGGTTGATGTTGTGAAGCATCGTCAACTGTTCAGGTAGAGGCCCAATCTTTTTCTCTACCAGTTGACGCCTTGTCTCCCTCACTATGTCCGTTACCTTGACTAGGCCTGGGCAGATCTCTTCGCATGACTTGCAGAGAGCACAGGTGTAGATGCGATCGAGTATCTCCTTGTCAAACTTGATCTTGCCCTCCCGCAGTAGCTGAATCGCCATCATCCTGCCTCTTGCATTCCAGGTCTCGTCAAGCTTAGAATGGTAGATGGGGCATTGGCTCCGGCAGAAGCTGCATCTGAAGCACCTGTTCAGCTCGTAGACTGTCTCTCTACCGAGTTCAGGTCTGAAGTCCAAAGTTCACTCCTCTTCAGGAAAGATTTTGTGTGGATTCAGAATGTTGTTAGGGTCGAACAGTTTCTTGATCCGCTTCATGACCTCTGTCTCAAGCCGGCTATGCTCCAGTGTGAAGAACTTCCTCTTGAGCACCCCTATCCCGTGTTCGCCTGATATAGTTCCGCCAAGCTCAACGGCCGTCCTGAAGATGTCGTCTGTGGCTGCCATCGCCTTCTCGTACTCCTCCCTGTTCTCCTCATCATACAGGACATGTGGGTGGAGGTTACCGTCCCCCACGTGCCCGAAGGTGGGGACCAGTATTCCGTGTCTCTGCGCTATCTCATGGATGCGGCGGAGCATCTCAGGGATCCTGCTTATCGGCACTGTGATGTCCTCTATGAGGATCGATGTCTTCCCAAGGACTGCAAGAGACTGGAAGGCCGTCTTCCTGGCATTCCACAGCTCCAAGCTCTCCTTCTCTGTGGCCGGAGTCCTGATCTCCGTCGCCCCCTCCTCTCTGCATATGATCTCTGCTGCCGCTACCTTCTTGTCTACGTCGTCGCGGTGGCCGTCGAACTCTATGATGAGCATGGCCCCAGCCTGAGGCAACCTCATCGTGAGGTATCGTGATATGGTCCCCATAGTCGTCTCGTCGAGAAGCTCCATCGCAGAGGGGTCGAGGCCTTTAATCATGATCCTGAAAGAGGCTCTCCCGGCATCCTCTGGGGAATTGAAGTATGCAGTTGTCACCATTTGGCTGTTATCAGGCCTGTCAAGTCATATCCAGATACGCTCTTCCTGGTCTTTGTCCCTGTTGAGATGATCTCTCCTGTAGGGAGGACGACCTCAAGGCCTAGCACCCAGTCCCTGAATGTGCCGTACTTGACCGCGTGGATGCCTCCGGCGTTGTTCGCGACACATCCGCCTATGGTGCATGTGACCTCGCTGGCGGGATCCGGTGGGATGAAGAGGCCGTACGGCTTCAGTCTGTCGTTGATCTCACGTATGCTAACCCCAGCCTCCGCTAAGAACTGTAGGTTATCGACGTCGACCTCAAGGATCCTGTTCATCCTCTCAAGGGATAGGACGATACCACGGCGGGTTGGGACTGGGCCGCCGCAGAGGCTGCTCCCTGCACCCCTTGGGTAGACCGGGATCCTCGTCTTGTTCGCGAAGTGCATTATCTTGCTGACCGCCTCGACGCTCCTGGGCCAGACCACGATGTCAGCGGTTCCTCTGATGACTGTGGGGTCTCGCGAGTAGACTTCCAGCTGGAGGGGGTCAGCTGAGATGTTCTCTGGACCTACTATGGCGGCCAGCTCATCTACGTGTTCCTTGAGCATTCACAGCTTCCAGCAGAGGGGAGTGATTAAGTCTGTTCAGTCCTAGGCATCTCATTTCTTCTGGAGGTTTGACTTCTCCTTCAACGCCCACTCTGTGAGTTCTTCGGCTGTGTGAAGAAGGTTCTTCAAGTCGCTCTCAAGCTTCGCAGGCTGAATGAGGACGGCCCAACCCTCACCATAAGGATCCTTCACTATGATGCCCGGAGTCTTTGTGAGCGTATCATTAACATCCACAATCGTTCCTGAGACAGGAGATTTGAGTGGGCCGACCCACTTTGCGCTCTCCATGGTTCCGAAGCCCTTACCTTGCTCAATCGATGCGCCTCTAGGCTTCAGACGGATGTATATGATCTCGGCAGCCATCTTGATGGCGATGTCGGAGAGTCCGACGCGCACTCTCCCGTCTGGTTCTATCCTCGCCCAGCTCCTGCCTTCCTCTAAGTAGTACAGCTCCTCCGGAAGATTGAACTCGTCTACCTTCACCATTATCCAGAATCACTTGTCTGTGCAGCTCAGGCATCGAACTTCCTGAGCTTTTCCAAAGCTAACCTGATGCCTTCTATTATAGATTCTGGTCTTGGCGGACAACCCGGGATCACAACATCGATCGGAATGAATCTGTCTACTGGGCCGCTCAGCGCGTAGTTTGGCCTCCCATCATCCCTGTTATACACCCCTCCCGTGATCGCGCAGGAGCCGCATGCGACAGTTACCTTCGGCCGGGGAACTTGATCATAGACCCTCCTCAGCATCTTCGCGATCTGTTTCGGGGCAGGACCCGTGATCAGAAATATGTCCGCATGTCGGGGGTTGTTTCTAAGTTGAACCCCCATTCTTTCCACATCGAAGCGTGGCGCAAAGCATGCTGCAAGTTCAATGTCGCAATTGTTACATCCCCCTGCATGGGCATGGAAGATCCAAGGCGAGTATGCACGCGCCTTACCCTTGATGTC
>JAWCLX010000041.1:10570-10997 GCA_038850385.1 Bathyarchaeia archaeon
TCCGGTCGCACAACTATTCCCTAGTACCACTTGCTCGGATGTATCTTCAGTTCGTAGCTGAGGATCCTCCTGCAGTCGATGCAGTATCGCATATAGGCTTCCGCATCTTTGAGGGCGGCTTCCCGGATAGAATGATCGAGCTTCTCGATTCTCTTCCTGATCGCATCTAACTGCCTAGAGGGAAAAGTTGGGCGACCACAGTTCTCACACCTTTCCAGAGAGACAACGTGTTCAACTGTCAGTGAATCGCCTCGACGAGTCATTGTTGTTGAGAGCTCAAATTCAGGAGTGAGGTCAAGCCCTTTCTCCGGGCATAGATCCCGGCATCGTCCACAGAATATACATCTGCACAGATCGACTCGCAGGGTTCTGTTGAATCTTAGGTCGAACTCACTTATCGCGCCGCTTGAACATATCACGGCACATG
>JAWCLX010000042.1:0-4842 GCA_038850385.1 Bathyarchaeia archaeon
CCTCTCCCAGCTTCTATACGGCGCAAGAATCTCACTCATCATAGGTGTGAGCGCCGCGGCTCTTGCTGTATCGATAGGGCTCGCCGTCGGACTTGTCTCTGGGTACCGGGCCGGCATCACGGATGAGGCCCTCATGAGGCTGGTCGACCTCCTCCTCGTCCTACCAGGCCTGCCTCTGCTAATGATACTGAGCGGTCTCTTCGGCAGGAACGTCTGGAACACAGTCCTGCTCCTCGGGATCCTGAGTTGGCCTGGCTTCGCGAGAGTTGTAAGGGCCCAAGTCTTGCAGCTTAAGACAGCGGCCTTCGTCGAGGCTTCAAGAGCTATAGGCGCTTCAGACCTGCATATCATCCTGAAGCATCTCCTACCGAACGTGCTTCCCCTAGCCTACGCGACTGTCGCACTGTACATTCCAGGGGCGGTCATAACCGAGGCTGCTCTCAGCTTCCTGGCTCTCGGAGACCCGAATACCCCTTCCTGGGGCAGGATCTTCTACTCGGCTAATGCCTTCGGCGCGTTTCAGCATCTGGCATGGTGGTGGATCATTCCGCCAGGTGTCGCGATAACCTTGCTCTCGATCTCATTCGTCTTCATCGGGACAACCCTGGATGAGATCTTGAACCCTAAGATAAGAGCTAGGAGATGACGGGTAATCCTCCATATTCGGCCGAGAGGCTTAAAGCCTACCTGCTTCCTACCGTCACAAGTTACTAAGTGGAAGATGGGGTTTGAGGTTAGGCTACAAGGAGATCTGTCTTGACCTTGTCTGGAAGATGCCTAGTGAAGGTCTAGTCTCAAGCGAGATCCACAGGCATGTCCAAAAGAGGCTCGGCGGATTAAGGATCTCGAGGACAGCGGTCTCACAGTTTCTGAATCGGCTCTGCCGAGAAGGTGTCCTCAAGTACAGTGAAGAGACCTGCAGAGGTGGGAGGAGGAGGCGATACTTCCTGAGAAAGAGCAAGGGAGATTATGAGAGGGAACTTGTTCGTGAGTCCATCAGCAGGATGCTGAGATCTCAGCCCAGATGCTTCTTTGAGGTCCTTGCCGAGTTCCTCGATACCGAGAGGTTAGGCCCAGATGTCTGGCGGAGCCTGCTCAGCCTCCTGATGAGCAGAGACCAGATAACGTATGCAGTGGTTGAGCAGGCTCTCACCTGTATGAGCAACCCCGTCCACATGTAGACGCTTGAGTTCTGAGGGGAAGAGCGGAGAGGCTTAGGCCTACACAGATCTTCGTGAACGCAGCCTCAGATGAATCAGGTTAAATATTTCAGTGACGGCTACAGTTAAGCTTCGACATGACCCGAGACTACTCGGACTGGAGGCTACTGGTCCTCAAGAGAGACAGTGCAGCCGTGAATATGGCCATCGATGAGGCGATACTCACCTGCAGATCGAGGGGCGAGGTCCAGAACACTCTCCGCTTCTACATGTGGGAACCCTCGGCTGTGTCGATAGGTTTCTTCCAAAGCCTCCAAGCTGAGGTTGACCTGGATGCATGCAAGAGAGAGAAAGTGGATGTGGTCAGGAGGATAACCGGTGGAGGCGCAGTCTTCCATGACAGTGAGGGGGAGGTCACCTACAGCATAGTCGTAGGCGAGGAGGATGGGATAGTGCCGAAGGATATCACTCAGTCATACCGTGTCATCTGTGATGGTATAGTCGAGGGCCTGAGGCTACTAGGCGTAGCCGCTGAATTCCAGCCTGTGAACGATATACTCGTCGCTGGCAAGAAGATCTCTGGGAATGCTCAGACAAGGAGGCTGGGGGTTGTGCTTCAGCATGGCACCATCCTGGTCGATGCTGACCTGGAGAAGATGTTCCGTGTACTCAAAGTCTCAGACGTGAAGATCCGTGACAAGATGATAGCCTCAGTCAAGAAGAGAGTCACAACACTGACCAGGGAGCTGCCGAGTAGGCCGCAGCGCCAAGACGTCGCTGAGGCCTTAAAGAAGGGTTTCGAGCGGTCGCTGAAGATCAGACTGACAGAAGGGGAGCTCACAGAGGGGGAAAGGATAATTGCGGAGAGACTTAGCAAGGAGAAGTATTCGAATCCAGATTGGACAGGCAGGAGATGAATGAGGTGATAGGGAGATCAGAGATAAAGATCCCAGGCGGGAAGCTTATCAGGGTTGAATGCACAGTGGAGAAGAAGATACTGCTAGGGGTGGTTGTGACCGGGGACTTCTTCCTTCATCCTGAGGAGGCCATTCAGGAGCTTGAGAGAGACCTAACTGGACTGAGAGCAGAGCCTGAGATAATTAGAAGCCACGTGATGGAGTTCTTCAGGAAGGGGTATGAGATAGTCGGCGCTACCCCTGAGGATTTCGCGAAGGCTGTGGTTGAGGCAGCCTCAAAAGCAACGGAAGCGAGCTAGGTCTGCTGACGTAGGCCAGGCCCTCTATCTCTTACGCTTGGGCCTCTGCCTGCTGCGCCGCCGCCTCACCAGCACAGCGAAGCCTGCAACCAGAACAGTTAATCCGAGGAACAGGAGTAGAGGGGTTAAGTCGCCGTGGCTTGGCTTCGGGACAATCGGCTGAGCCGCCTCATAGAGGAGCTGATCGATCTCCGGAGTCAACCTCTCACACCTTGTCAGGCCGGGATGGGTGTAGCGTAAGGCTCCAGACTTGTCCACCAGGAAGATCGTCGGCCCTATGCTCACGCCGTACCTGTTGCTTATTCCGACCGTGTCCCTGGCGATGATCCAGTCCGCGCTGAAGTTTGCGGCGAGACTCCTGAGGACGTCGTCAGTGTCCATTGAAGGGTCGAAGCTCACCGATACTATCACAAGCTGCTCCTGACTGTACCTGCTCCTGATCTCCTTGAGCTCAGCCATCTGTGGTTTGCATGGGCTGCACCAGGTTGCGAAGAACTCGAGCAGCACAACCTTCCCCCTGAAGTCTGAAAGGGCAAAATCTCTTCCGTAGATGTCCTTGAGCCGAAAGTCTTCTGCCTGCGTTGTAGATCTACAAGACTGCACCGGCAACGCTATCAAACAGAGGATTATGAGTATCGGTGTCAGGCTCCTCATTCCAGACCCCCCTCCTCAGCCACAGACCTAGCTAGGACCATACATAATTATTAGTATCTTGTTCTCAGCTGTAGTCGAGTGGCCGGTCCAGCAACCATGAAGGCTTAGAGCGAGATACGGCATGTCTGGCAGAGCGCAAGAGACCGGTCATCGAATCAAGGGTAGAGGGTGAACCAAAGGGGTCTGAGCGTGATGCTCTTCGGATACGCTGGCATGATTCTGCGTGTCGAGTTGACCAGCTGTAAGGTTTGGAGGGAAGAACTGGATTCACAGGTAATCCGGAGTTTTCTAGGCGGTGAAGGGATCGCCACGACAATACTCTACAAGGAGGTGGGTGCTGAGACAGACCCACTAGGGCCTGAGAACCGCCTCATCATGATGACCGGCGCATTCGTCAGTACAGGTGTCCCGTGCGGCATAAAGTCGACCGTAGTCTCAAGGTCACCTCTCACAGGCATCTATGGGCAGGCTATGTTCTCCGCTCCACTAGGTGTTGAGTTGAAGAACTCAGGCTACGACGGGATAGTGGTCCAAGGTAAAGCTGCAGAGCCCACGTACCTCTGGATAAGGGATGGTGAAGTCCAGTTCAAGGATGCGAGACACCTGTGGGGAAGGGAGACATTCACGACAGTAGATGAGATCCGCAAAGATCTAGGCGATGCAAAGGCCTCAGTCATCACCATAGGTCCAGCTGGTGAGAGGCTGGTCAGGCTTGCAGGCATAGTAGCCGACGACAGCAGAGTTGCAGGCAGGTGTGGGTTAGGGGCGGTGATGGGCTCAAAGAACCTCAAGGCGATAGCCTGCAGAGGCACTGGCAGAGTCAGAGTGAAGGACCCGGAGAGGCTGAATCAGATAGGGAGGGAGGCTGTAAAGATCGCTTTGCCGAACACAAAGGCTTTCCGTGAGAACGGAACCGCTTCAGGCCTCATAGTCTTCGAGCAGAACGGTAACCTCCCGATAAGAAACTGGACAAGAGGGAGCTTTCCTGGTGCAGAGGAGATAACAGGAGCAACAATGACGAGAAGGATACTCAAGTCGCCATACTCATGCAGGACCTGCCCCATAGCCTGCGGGAGGAAGGTGAAAGTCGAGGCCGGCCCATATGCGATGGAGGGGAGCGGCCCTGAGTATGAGACGATGGCGGCGCTCGGCTCACTATGCTTCAACAGCAACCTTGAGTCGATAGCCAAGGCTAATGATGTCTGTAACAGGCTAGGCATAGACACTATCTCGACAGGTCAAGCGATCGCATTCGCTATGGAATGCTACGAGAGAGGCCTCTTGAAGGATACCGGGGGCATAGACCTTTCCTGGGGAAACCCTGACGCTGTCGTGAAGCTATGTGAACTAGTAGGGGAGAGGGAGGGTCTGGGCACTCTCCTAGGTGAGGGGGTCAGGAGGGCGGCAGAAGTAATCGGCGGAGGCGCTGAGAGGTTCGCGATACACGTCAAAGGCCTGGAATTCCCTGAACACAACCCCCGAAAGTTCAAGTCTATGGGTGTTGCCTACGCTACCTCGAATGTCGGCGCGAACCATAATAGGGGTTCACCGATGCTCGTCGAGAGGAACCTGCTCAGCCCTGAGCTGCCATGGAAGGAGCCTGTTGACGGGTTCCTGACCAAAGACAAGGGCCGTATGACAAAGGTCTACCAAGACCTCTGCTGCGCCGTAGACTCCCTAGGCATATGCAAGTTCATGCTCTTCTGGGGGAGGCTCCCATTGACTATGCTCCTTGATTACTATCAGGCAGCTACAGGATGGGAGTTAGGCTTGGAAGACTTGATGAGGGCTGGAGAGAGAATATGGAACCTG
>JAWCLX010000042.1:4977-10957 GCA_038850385.1 Bathyarchaeia archaeon
TGGCCTCGACTGGGTCGCTGAAGACCTCATATAGGTGGGGGATCGCACGGCTTCTGAGCCTGACTGGAGTGTGGTTGAGGTAGTCTGATGTCCACCCCTCAGCCTGGGCCGCCGGAATCCTCAGTCACTGATTCTAACTCTTGCATCTGCCACCGCGCATTCACTGCCTGACGCTATCACCGGGTTCAGATCCATCTCGGCGACGGGCTGTTCGAAGATGAGGAGTGAGGCCCTCACAAGCAGATCCGCAAGCCTGGTTCTGTCAACAGGAGGCCCTCCTCTCACTCCCTGCAGAAGCCGAGAAGCCTTAGTTGACGATATGATGTCAAGCGCCTCCTCTTCAGAGACTGGTGCAAGGCCGTATGAGAGGTCCTCCAGAGCTTCCATAAAGATCCCGCCTAGGCCGAAAGCCACGGTCGGCCCGAAATCTCTGTCTGCAACCCCGCCGATGATGAACTCAGGTCCAGGCGGCAGCTGATTCTCAACGACGACCCCTTGAACAGTCGCCTCAGGCCTCCGGCTCCGGATGTTCATCATAATCGCTTCGTAAGCCTCCGATACCTCTTCAGGCCGCCTCAGGTTCGTGATGACTCCGCCTACATCAGACTTGTGGGTTATCTGTGGGGACAAGGCCTTCAATACGACTGGGTATCCGATCTTCTTGGCGTACATACAAGCCTCTGCCGCCGTCGTGGCAATGTACTCGGTAGTCGTACTTATGCCGTAGGCTCTCAGCAGGTCTTTGCTCTCGACCTCTGAGAGGATGTTGCGGCCTTCAGATAAGGCCTTACTGATGACCTGGTCTGCAAGTCTTCTGTCAGCCGATATCTCTGGTGAGGAGCCCCACACCCTCCTCTTTCCAGCCTCGACCAAGCCTTGGGCGGCGTTGACGAGCCGCTCACTAGTCGGGTATGTGGGAATTCCCTCATCCTCAAGCCTCCTTATCAGTCTTTGAGAGAACTCGCCTCCAGTAGCCCAGTTGAGTATGGGCTTTCCGAAGCCTTGTGCTTCCGCGATAACCTTCACCACGTCTGTTGACAGTGGCGGGTTCAGGAAGACGACGAAGTTCAGGAGGATGTCAACGTTAGGGTCTATGAGGACTGTCTGGAGAGTCTTCTGGTAGTCCTCGCTGGTTGCGCTCCCGGTCAGATCGACGTACTCACCGATCACAGTGTATGGTGGGAGTGAGGAACGGAGCTTATTCAGTGTCTCCGCTGTGTACCTTCCGAGTGTCAAGCCGCGTTCATAACATAGGTCGGATGCGGCGACTGAGGGTCCAGCAGCGTTAGTGACTATCGAGACACATCCGCCCCTTGCAGCAGGCTGCTTCTCTATCGCCTTCGAGATGTCGAAGAGATGTTCGAATGAATCAGCCACTATCATCCCTGACCTTCCGAGGATCGACCTGCAGACCTTATATGGGCCGGTCACAGCGCCTGTATGACTCATCGCAGCTTTGGAGCCTTCAACCCTGCCTGTCTTCAGGATGACGATAGGCTTCCTCGCTGATACATCCCTTGCCTCCCTCACCAGTGACCTACCATCACTGAAGCTCTCCAGGTGGAGGGCGATAACCTTGGTCGATGGGTCGCGGCCAAGATATCGTACCAGCTCTACCTCGTCGACGTCACACCGGTTACCGAGACTCACCAACCTTCTGATTCCTAGGCTCGAGCTCGTGGCCCACTCGAGGAAGGTGAGGCCGAAGGTGCCGCTCTGAGTGATGAAGGAAACCCCGCCTGGTTTGGGTCTGGTCATGCGGTCATGGGGATAGAAGAAAGTGTCGAGGCGGGATTCACTGTCGAAGACCCCGATGCAGTTCGGCCCTATCACCCGCATCCCGTACCTATCCGCTACAGAGACTAACTGATCCTGGTAGGCAGCCTTCTCTTCGCCCATCTCCCTGAAGCCGCCTGAGACGACTATCGCATTCCTGACGCCTTGTTCCCCAGCCTCCTCAGCCAGCTTGGGCAGAATATTCGAGGGTGCAACGAATACGGCGAGGTCGATCTTCTCCTGAACTAGGCTTATCGAAGGGTAGCACTTCAGGCCTAGGATCTCCTGTGCACTCGGGTTTATCGGGTATACTCTGCCCTTATACTGGTACTGGGATATGTTCCTGACGAGCTCGTGACCGATCTTGCCTGGCTTCGATGAGGCTCCGACGATCGCCACACTCCTCGGCGAGAAGAAATTGTCAAGTGGATCCCTTTGCTGATGCGATGTTGGCATATCTGTCTGCAAGCTCCCTCGCACCTGCCTGGGTCTACCGCGGGATTCTTGAGTTCTGCTCGATTCTTGAAGCCGCCATGCAGGAAGCAGCCTCCTCACTTGTGTGCTGATGCAGACTCCCCAGTGTGAACCCCGCGCTCAATCCGGAGTCTATACTCTGCAAGTGGCAGAGGCGTGCCTTCATACATCCTTTTGAAGAGCTGGACTGCATCCTCCACCGTGAATACTCTGGGGTTGTGGGCTAGCAGCCGCTTTACTGTAAGCATCCTCTTGGCCATCGACTCGATGTCACTCTCCGGAATCCCTATCTGCTTCAGGGATGTGGGGCTTCCAACCTCCTCCATAAGCCTCCTGACAGCTTGGACAGCGTTGAAGGCGTTCTTCTCCCGGGATTCACCAGGTTCCATGACGCCTGCAGCCTCGGCGACGGCTACCAGCATCGGAAGACAGGAAGGAGCATTATACTCCATAACGTACGGGAGTGCGATCGCGCATCCTGTACCATGAGGAACGGTGACCGAGTATGAGTAGGCGGCTGCGTGGCCAGCTAACACTCCTGATATCGCCAGCGACATTCCCGCGAGCATAGATGCCAATGACATGTCTCTACGCGCTGCGCCGTCCCTCCCTTCGCGGTATGCGGTCGGCAGGCTTCGGAAGATGAGTCCAACAGCATCGAGCGCTAAGGGCTTACAGAAGGGATTGAGGTCGACAGACATCAGAGACTCGACTGCATGTGTCAAAGCGTCCAAGCCGGTTGAGGCTGTGACTTTGGGAGGCAGGGTGTGCGTCAGCAGGGGATCAATTAGAGCGACATCCGCTATGTTGAACGGGGTCACTATGCCAAGCTTCAGATGCTCCTCCCTATTCGAGATTATTGAGTTCATAGTGATCTCAGCGCCGGTGCCTGCTGTGGTCGGAATGAGTATCTTGGGGATGCCCGGCCTCTGCACCTTTCCGACACCGATGAAATCCGTCACCGGTTCAGGATTGGTCGCGCTTATCGAGGCGAGCTTCGCCATGTCAAGGGAGCTGCCGCCGCCGAGCCCTATCACCAGGTCGTAGCTGGACTTCCTTGCCACAGCGACGACTTGCTCTGCAGCATGCAGGCTCGGTTCAGGCTCGACCCTGTCGAATACCTCGGTCTTGACGCCGAGTTCGTGAAGAGGCTTCACAACCTGATCGACAAGCCCCATCCTGCTGATTACAGGATCTGAGACTACTACCAGTGAGCCTGCACCGAACTGCTTCACCAGCTCAGGAACTTCTCTGACAGAACCCTCACCAAAGATTATTCTCTTCGGCAGTTGAATCGTGAAGTTCGTCCTCATCAGTGTCAAGACTCCGAGTCTACTGTGATGTGTAATCCACAGATAAGACTAGCGTGCAAAGCATGGATCGACCTAGTCCCAAAACCATTTATCGCCTATCTGGGTCACTCATTCCAGACGCTTCGGAGGCGAATTAGCGGTTGACAACCAATATAGGAAGATTCGCAGGAAAGACTGTCTTGATCATCAACGCCGCCGGGAGCATCGGTTTGGCTGCAGCCCGCCTCTTCCATGCGGAGAGTGCTAACGTAGCCATGAACGACACCAGAGAAGAGGCTCTAGTCCGGCTGGCTGGGTCGCTGGGTGATCGCGCTTGGGCGACGAACCTCGACCTTCTAGATGCGGAGGCGGGTCCAAGACTGGTTAGCGGTGTCGTTGACAGGTTCGGGTCTGTTGACGTGCTCGTCTGTAACGAAGGCTCATCATACGGCGGATGTATGGAGGAAACAACTGTTGAGGACTGGTCAAAGGTCATGGAGAGTAACTTGACGACGGTCTTCCATGCACTCCAGGGGGTCTACGGCCAGTTCAGAAGCAGAGGCAGAGGATCTGTGGTGATGGTCTCCTCCTTGGCGGCGAGGACTGGGTGCGCCGGAATGATAGAGTATGCCTCCTCGATGGGAGGTGTCCTCGGCTTGATGAAGTCTGTCAGCAGAGAATGGTCGAGGTGGGGTGTGACATGTTCAGCGGTCTGTCCAGGACCGATTGTCGAGGGCGACCAAGGATTGAATACCGCCCTGAGAGGCCAGTTCGCTCAGACACAGGTTGAGTTGGCTAGCAGGAACGTCACGGCTGAGGAAGTTGCAAAGGTCATACTCTTCCTCGCGTCAGAGGACGGCAGACCGATAAACGGTCAGGCGATCAACGTGGACTACGGACTGCATACATACAGTTTCTGAGGCAGACCGGGTTGGATAGGCTAGAAGGTAGAGTTGCGATAGTGACCGGTTCAGGCAGAGGGATAGGGAAAAGCATCGCCAAGCTCTTCATCGAGGAAGGTGCGGCCGTCTTGATCAATGACCTGGATGAGGAGGCTGCACAATTGACCGCCAAGGAGCTCCAGGCAGCAGGCGGCAAGGTCAGCGTGGTCGCAGGCATGCCTGACGGTGATGTGACGAATGAATCGAGTTGCCGGCGGATGGTGGAGGCGGCCAAGGATGAGCTTGGAGGTTTGCATATCCTGGTGAATAATGCAGGTACAACCCTTGACAGGGTTATCCATAAGATGGATGATCGGGCTTGGAGGTTCATCCTCGACGTGAATCTGAAAGGAACCTTCTTGATGACTAAGGCTGTCTACGACCACTTCAAGAGACAACGCTACGGCAAGATCGTGAATATGTCAAGCATGGCCGGCTTGGGGAGTAACGTAGGCCAGGCTAACTACGCCACCTCAAAATCAGCTGTCATAAGCTTCACCAAGTCGGTGGCGATCGACCTAGCCCCCTACAACGTCTGCGTCAACGTCCTTGCTCCAGGCATCATCGATACACGTCTGACGCGGGCGATGCCCTCAGAGAAGTGGGAGAGCGTGACTCGAGCGATACCGATGGGCTTAGGCAGGCCGGAACATGTTGCGCGTGTCGTCCTAGGGCTCTGCTCCGAGGATTTCGACTACGTCACCGGACAGCTGATAGTTGTAAGCGGCGGCTTGATAATCTAGGGGTTGTGTCTATCGCCTCGCCCCGCCGGGAAGAGGCTACATCAAACCTTTTGAGCCGAGCAGGTGCAGATTCCCAACATGGACATTGCTCAAATGTCTCTTCGCTGCAAAGTAGCAGGCCTCAACCTGCTCTCGAGGCGTCACAGGAAGATCGAGCATTTCGAAGTCAGGATGGAAGACTAGGAGTGAGTATGGGATAGATTCATCGATCGACGCGATCGACCAGCTGATCGACTCGACTTCTTCCTCGTCGACGTATCCTGGAACTAGCAGTGTGGTTGCTGTTATATTCGGGGCTGCAGCCCTTCTGTTGAAGAACTCCTTGGCCACAGCCTCGAAATTCTCGAATGCCCTCCTGTTCGACACGCCGCATAGAGCCTTCGAGAGATCCTCATTGAAACACTTCAAGTCGAACTTCAGGTTTCCCCCGGTCTCGGTTGAGAGTTCAGCAGCCTGCCTGACAAGCCCCCATTCCCCGCAGCCGTTCCATTCGAAGCAGATTCGCATCACTCTGCCGGGGTTCGCCTCAACTATCTCCCTGGATGCAGAGACGGCGAAGGGCAACTGCGGCTCAGGGGAGCCGCCGAAGTAGCATATGCAGGTCACCCTCTCCTTGGCTTCAACCATTCGTTTGAATTCTCCTCTTCCCGTAGTCTTAGCGGAGGCGAGATCCTTATGCGAGGAGTTCTGGCAGAATAGGCAATCGAAGTTGCATCCGTAGAAGAAGACGGCGAGGTTAAGGTAGCCATACTCT
>JAWCLX010000043.1:0-423 GCA_038850385.1 Bathyarchaeia archaeon
AGTGGGTGTACCATAGAGATCCCTCAGGAGGCTTTCCTTGTTGAAGGCCTTCAGCTGATGAAGAGGGCGATCTCAACTGACCTGCTGAAGCTTATGCCTGAACTTGTGGCAGTGACCTTCACCGAGACCTTCAGGAGGCCGGAGGCTGCCTCTGAAGCAAGACCGAGTGAAGCTGCATCTTCAACGGGCACTGCAACAAACCCTTAACCTCCACTATCTTACATCTGTCAGCGTCCGCCAGCCCTGCTGGAGAACATCTCCTCCAATTCCCGCAGCCTCTATTCGCGCAGTCGATCTTCAAGTATGTTATCAATGCGTTGTCTATCGCGATCCGGGACTCGACCGCAGCATCCACAGGCGGTTCATTAACCTCGACTACGACCGCATCTTCGAAGTGGAGAAGACACGGGAACCTTTTCCTCA
>JAWCLX010000043.1:462-6850 GCA_038850385.1 Bathyarchaeia archaeon
TCCTTCGAACAAAAACCTGAATCCGACTCGTGCCTGCCTCTCACCTATCAATGTGACCCTGCGCTTCATCGAAAAGCCTCCACGAAAGCTTTTTAAGTTGTTAAAGGCCTCAGTTAGCGGGTCGCCAAGAGATCTTGCGCGACCCTGCTGTACCTGCTCGAAGACTTATCGAGGCTGAACATATATGTATCCTTCACTAGAGGACTTCACAGAAGAGGTCGCTAGAGGAACAACGACGATAGGTGTTGTATGCAAGGACGGGGTCGTCTTGGCAACAGACACCAGAGCGACCATGGGCTACTTCATAGCTCATAAACGCGCCAAGAAGGTCTACCCTGTTGCTGACCACCTCGCCATGACGATCGCCGGCGCAGTAGGCGACGCCCAAGCGATGGTCGACATCCTGAAGGCTAACGCTGAACTCTACAGGCTTCAGCATGGGGTCGTGATGCCTGTCAGCGCCGCTGCCAGACTCGTCGCAAACATACTCTTCTCAGCCAGACTCATGCCCTTCCTTTTGCAGGCCCTCATCGGCGGCGTAGACTCTACCGGACCGAGGATCTTCGCGCTCGACCCCCTCGGGAGCGTGACTGAGGAGACCTGCGTTTCAACAGGTTCAGGTTCACCGATAGCTTACGGCGTCCTCGAGTCACAGTTCAGGGAGGGGATGCCTGTCAAGGATGCGGTTCCAGTAGTTCTGAAAGCTGTGACCTCGGCGATGAAGAGGGACGCAGCCAGTGGCGACAGCTTCGATGTGGCGGTGGTTACGAAAGAGGGTTACAGAGAGGTCAGCGAGGAAGAGAAGAAGACACTCGCGCTGAGATCCTAGACCTGTCTGGATCCTCCTCACGCTCGAAGTGAGCATAGGTGCCCAAGCACACAAACAGCGCGCACTCCAAGATCATGTCAGCGATATTGGAGAATATCCCCCAGGAGGCAGAGGTCACCAGGATCGAGTTTGAAGGTCCACGGTTAGCTATATACGTGAAGAATCTCAACCTGCTCATAGAGCAGAGCCATGTGGTGACGAATATTGTCAACCTCCTCCATAAACGCATAGTGATCCGTTCAGACTCATCCGTCAGGATGCCTGAGAAGCAGGCTGAGGAGGTGATCAGCAAGCTCATACCTCCTGAAGCCGCAGTCACATCGATGAACTTCGACCCGAGTCTGGGTGAGGTGTTGATCGAGGCGAAGAAGCCTGGTCTCGCAATTGGAAAGGAGGGAGCGACGCTTCAGGAGGTCATCAAGGCGACTGGGTGGCGGCCAAGAGTCCTGAGGGCTCAGCCTCTGCCGTCAAAGATCATCGCGACTATGAGGCACATGACGTACTCGGAGAGTGAGGAGCGGAGCAGGATCCTGAGGGATGTCGGCGAAAGGATCTTCAGGCCGACGATAAGTAAGGCTGGCAACGTCAGGATCACGCCTCTGGGCGGGTCACGTGAGGTCGGCCGTTCATGCATAATGGTGGAGGCTAACGAGAGCACAGTCCTGTTGGACTGCGGGATCAACCCTGGCTCACACGACCCGAACAGGGCCTTCCCGAGGCTTGACATAGACGAATTCGGCATAGAGAAGCTGGACGCAGTCATAGTCACCCATGCGCATCTGGACCACTGTGGACTCGTCCCCTTCCTGTACAAGTACGGCTATGATGGTCCAGTATACTGCTCCGAGCCTACCTCAGTCTTGATGACGCTGCTCCAGCTGGACTACCTGGATGTGACGAGTAGGGAGGGGGGCTACGCCCCATTCGACCAGAAGAACGTCCGTGAAGTAGTGATGCATACCATACCCCTCAAGTACGGGGTTGTCACAGACGTAGCTCCAGACATGAAGTTGACTCTTCACAACGCAGGACATATACTCGGCTCCTCGATAGCACACCTGCATATAGGTGAAGGCTTACACAACATAGTCTACACGAGCGACTACAAGTTCGGCAAGACGATGCTGCTTGAGCCGGCCTCACCCGTCTTCCCGCGTGTCGAGACCCTTATCACAGAGTGCACTTATGGCGGACAGAGTGACGTGATGCCCAGCCGGTCGACGGTCGAGGCGAGACTCGTCTCAATAGTGAATGATACCTTCAAGCGTGGGGGGAAGGTTCTGATCCCGATGCCTGCTGTCGGTAGAGCCCAGGAGATAATGATGATCCTTGACAACCACATGAAGAACGGCGCGTTGATGGAGGCGCCTATCTACATCGACGGCATGATCTCTGAGGCGACGGCGATACATACAGCCTACCCGGAATACCTGTCAAGAGAGATAAAGGACAAGATCCTCCATCAGGATGTGAATCCATTCCAGTCAGACTACTTCGTGAATGTGAACCATCCGAGTGAGCGTGAGGGGATCGTTACAGGAGCCCCCTCAGTAATACTGGCAACCTCAGGAATGCTTGAGGGCGGCCCTGCAGTTGAGTATCTGAGACACATGGCCCAGGACGAGAAGAACACCCTTATCTTCGTAAGCTACCAGATCGAGGGAACACTCGGGAGCAGGATAAGGAACGGTGTGAGGGACTTGACGCTTCAGGGAGCTATGGGCAAGGTCGAGGCTGTAAAGCTTAACTTGGCAGTGGAGTCGCTTGAGGGCTTCTCAGGCCACTCGGACAGGAACCAGATAATAGAGTTTGTGAGGAGGATATCATCGAAGCCTTCAAGAGTCATCGTGAACCATGGCGAGACGCGGAAATGTGAACAGTTAGCCAGGATGATCTCCACCCTCTTCAAGGTCAGGACGACGGCTCCTGAGAACCTGGAGACCTTAAGGCTGAGATAGAGGCTTACTGGGGCCGCTGTCGAACCTCCTGGCGGCGGATGGAGGACGTGGCTCCGGCGACTTGTGAGGCGTTAGGCCAAGGGTCAGAGCTTACAGAGAGACCTAGCAATCCTGTATATGGTGTCGCCGGCGTAGTGCAGTGTCTCGACAACAGGTCCATGTTGAGTATCACGCATCATCTCAGAGTCTACTAACGCGTTGCCCACAGCCAACGGCTTCCTGTAGGTCTCGTCGACAACTATCACGAAAGCTCCTTTGGAGAATGCTCCCTCAACCTTCCTTACGCCAGGGGCCATCACGTCCGCACCGTTGCATACGTGGGGGACGGCGCCTCTGTCGACGACGATCTTAGGTGCAGACTCTAAGTAGCGTTCGAAGAACAATGTCGGGACAAGTCGACCCTCAGACCTGAACAGTATTGGCCTACTGTCAAGCAGTAGTAGCTGCCCACCGTTCTCAATGATTTCCACTCTTGCCTTTCGATAATCGAACTCAAAAGTCTCTCTGAAGGTCTCAAACTCAGAGGCGAGTCCTTTAATCTCGCTCTTCCTCAATACTCTTCTTCGATGAGACAAACCGACACCATCATTTTATGACAATCCTTAAATGACGCGCTCAGGCCCTTAAGGATAGGCTTCAGAAAGTGTAGCAGTCATGTCTGAGATGGCCAACAAAATCTTTGAGGAGAGCCTGAACAAGGTAGTTCTCGTCCAGCTTAAGGGTGGAAGGACAGTGAGGGGGAGGCTGTACAGCTTCGATCAACACATGAACCTCGTCATGGAGGATGCGGAGGACATCACAGAAGCAGACAAGACGAAGAAGCTGGGCACATTGATCGTTAGGGGAGACAATGTAGTGCTGATAAGCCCCCCTCCAAGATAGAGAGAGCTGGAGAAGTTTACTGCGAAGTTCGACAGGGCTACAGCTTGAAGAGGTAAGATCGGGAGGAGAGTATCACGGGCAAAGGCACGCCCTCACTCGGAAAGAGAAGCAGATCGAAATCGCATATCCGATGTAGAAGATGTGGCAGGCACTCCTACAGTCTGACCAGGAGAAGATGCGCTGCATGCGGATACGGCCTCACGAGGCGTCTGAGGGAATACTCCTGGCAGAACAAGAAGATCAACCGTGTCAGAATAGTCTAGGAGACTCCTCTAACCCTAGGTTCTCCAATGATCGCCGATGAAACTCTAAAATATGTATTGAACTTATTCTGAGACGGGTTGAGGGCCGGTCGTCTAGTCTGGATCCGCCGAATGTAGGACAGTTAGGATACCTGCCTGACACGCAGGTGGTCGAGGGTTCAAATCCCTCCCGGCCCACCACGTTACGGGTCTAGAACCCCCAGTTTCCTTGCGGAGAAAGAAAAGAAGCCTGGCCCGCCTCAAAAAGCGTCCTGACAGGTGTGGTATGTCAAGGGAAGATTCCCACTTGCTTGAGAAGTGTAAGATTCAGGTTGATCGGTGGCACCAGGATGTGGCCAGAATCTCAAGGATAACCACTGACGTTTACCTGCGCAGGCTAGGAGTCTTCTGCACAGCACATGACATGTCGATCCTTGGGCTTGAATGGCTGAGTGATCAGAGCATCACCAATCTCCTGATGGAAACTATTTCAGGCATGGAGGAGAGGTCTTGGCTTCGCCAACCGACGCCGAGATGCCTGCCTGCATCAGGATCAAAGGTGCAGATGATGTACTAACACTCACGAATGAGCAGTCCCCGACACGTGAGCGGCTCTCAAAAGTTTTCAGAACATGCTCGCTTGACGCGCACGCAAAATGGTCATGCTGACCCTCTGGGTTTGTATGTGATAGAATGGGACAAGGATGCGAATATAGAGACAACCCTGCATGCTTTCTGCATAATCTTGACAGAACTCATTCCAAGTAAAGTTTATATATTTGTTACTTGTGGTAACAACAGACTCGATTATGAAAAATGATCTAAGAGGTGCAAAGAATTGGCTTACCTAACAGGACAACCGATCCTCATACTCAAGGAAGGAGCGTCAAGAAGCAGAGGGCGAGAAGCCCAGAGATCAAACATCATGGCCGCAAAGATCATCAGTGAAGTAGTGAAGTCGACACTTGGGCCTAGAGGGATGGATAAGATGCTGGTCGACAGCCTCGGCGACGTAACAGTTACAAACGATGGAGCAACGATTCTGGACGAGATAGATGTCCAGAACCCAGCGGCTAAGATGATGGTCGAAGTTGCGAAGACGCAGGACGATGAGGTCGGAGACGGAACGACGACAGCCGTAGTATTGGCAGGCGAACTCCTGAAGGGTGCTGAAGAACTAGTCGAAGACAACATTCACGTCACAACCATCGTCTCAGGATACAAGAAAGCCCAGGACGAGGCTATGAGGATACTTGATGATATAGCACAGCCGGTCAGCCTAGAGGACAAGGAAACCTTGAAGAAAGCTGCGATGACGGCGCTCCACAGCAAGAACGTAGGCGGAGCTAGAGGACACCTCGCAACAATAGCGGTCGACGCTGTGAAGCAGATCATAGAACAGAGGGGAGATAGACTAGTAGCAGACGTCGACAACGTCCAGATCGTCAAGAAGATAGGAAAGAGCGTCTTGGACACCCAGCTCATCAGAGGAGTCGTCATAGACAAGGAGGTCGTCCACCCAGCGATGCCTAAGAGCATAAAGAACCCGAAGATAGCACTCCTGAACGCGGCCGTCGAGGTCGAGAAGACAGAGTTCAGCGCAGAGATCAGGATAAGCGACCCCGAACAGATGAAGGCCTTCCTGGACGAAGAGACAAAGATTCTGAAAGGCATGGTTGAGAAGGTAAAGTCCTCAGGCGCGAATGTACTGCTATGCCAGAAAGGAATAGATGACGTAGCCCAACACTTCCTAGCGAAGGAAGGGATCATGGCTGTCAGGAGGATAAAGGAGTCAGACATGGAGAAGCTTGCCAGAGCGACAGGCGGAAAGATAGTCACAAACATCGAGGGCCTCACCAGCAACGAACTCGGCACAGCCGGACTCGCTGAGGAGAGGCGGATGGGCGAGGACAAGATGGTCTTCATAGAAGACTGCAAGAACCCCAGGTCAGTCAGCATACTCATCAGGGCAGGACTCGAGAGGTCGGTGGACGAGGCTGAGAGGGCTCTCAACGACGCCCTCCACGTCATGGCAGACATAGTAGGCAAGAACAGGATAGTTGCAGGAGGCGGCGCAACAGAGGTCGAGGTGGCGAAGAGACTCAGAGACTACGCCGTCAAGATAGGTGGAAGGGAGCAGCTCGCGATCGAGAAGTTCGCAGACGCGCTCGAGAGCGTGCCGAAGTACCTAGCTGAGAACGCTGGACTCGACCCTATAGACATAATGGTCGCGCTGAAGGCGGCCCACGCTGACCAGAAGGGCTACACAATAGGCGTAGACGTCTACTCTGGAAAGACTAAGGACATGCTTGCCGAAGGCGTCATAGAACCTGTCAGAGTCAAGGAGCAAGCTATAAAGTCGGCTGTCGAAGCCGCATCCATGATACTGAGGATAGATGATGTGATCGCAGCGGCGAAGCCGCCGCCCACGCCTCCGCCGAAAGGAGGCGCTGAAGGCGGAATGCCGCCGATGGATT
>JAWCLX010000043.1:6860-10862 GCA_038850385.1 Bathyarchaeia archaeon
GCTATACCCGCAAAGATCGGTGGGCAACCAGTCCTCATCCTCAAAGAGGGGACGACGAGAAGCGTTGGTAGAGAGGCGCAGAGATCGAACATAGCAGCGGCAAGAGTTGTTGCTGAGTGTGTCAGGTCATCACTCGGGCCGAAGGGAATGGACAAGATGCTCGTCGCCAGCTTCGGAGACGTCACGATAACGAACGACGGAGCAACGATCCTCAAAGAGATGGACGTCCAGAACCCAGCGGCTAAGATGATGGTCGAGGTTGCGAAGGCCCAAGACCAGGAGGTCGGAGACGGAACGACGACAGCCGTAGTATTAGCATCCGAGCTCCTCACAAAGGCCGAGGACCTGATAGGAAAAGATGTGCACCCAACAGTGATAGTAGACGGGTACAGACAGGCGACTGAGAAGGCCCTCCAGATTCTGCAGGAGATAGCGATAAAGGTCGAGCCGACCGACAGGAAGGCGCTGAAGAACGTAGCTATCACTTCACAGGCAAGCAAGCTCCTCTCAGAGAATGCTGAGTACATTGCAGATATGACCGTCGACGCGATCCTTCAGGTGGCTGAGCAGACTCCAGGAGGCTGGAAGGCAGACGTCGATGACGTCAAGGTTGAGAAGAAGGCGGGAGGTTCACTCACAGACACTAAACTCATCAAGGGAGTAGTCATCGACAAGGAGATCGTCCACCCAGGGATGCCTAAGAGCATAAAGAACCCGAAGATAGCGCTGCTTAACAGTGCGGTGGAGGTCGAGAAGACAGAGTTCGACGCAAAGATCAACATACAGAGGCCTGAACAGATGAAGGCCTTCCTAGATGAGGAGGAGCGGATCCTAAGGGGCATGGTTGAGAAGGTAAAGTCCTCAGGCGCGAATGTACTGCTATGCCAGAAAGGAATAGATGACGTAGCCCAACACTTCCTAGCGAAGGAAGGGATAGCGGCGGTGAGGAGGGTCAGCGAGAAGGATATGGAGAAGCTCGCCAAAGCGACCGGCGGAAAGATAGTCACAAACATCGAGGACCTGAAGCCTGAGAACCTAGGATCTGCCGAGCTCTTCGAGGAGAGGAGGGTGGCAGACGACAAGATGGTCTTCGTAGAGGGATGCAGAAACCCCAAGGCTGTCTCGATACTCGTCAGGGGAGGAACAGAGAGGATAGTCAATGAGGCTGAGAGGGCGATCCACGATGCACTATGCGTCGTCAGGGATGTTGTCCGGGAGCCACAGATAGTTGCTGGAGGCGGAGCTCCGGAACTGGAGGTCGCAGCCCAGATCAAGAGGTGGGCTGAGAAGCTCACAGGAAAAGAGCAGCTTGCAGTGATAAGCTACGCTGAGGCACTCGAATCTATACCTATGACCTTGGCTGAGAACGCTGGACTCGACCCTATAGACATACTCGTCGAGCTCAGGGCAAGGCATGAGAAAGGTGAGAGATGGGCTGGAGTCGATGTATACGACGGCAAAGTCAAGGACATGTCAAAGATCAACATTTAAGAGCCGCTCGCAGTCAAGACGCAGGTCGTGAAGTCGGCGAGTGAAGCAGCCTCGATGATACTGAAGATAGACGATGTGATCTCAGCGGGAAAGCCTAAGGAACCCTCAACACCACCAAAGTCCCCTGGAGCCGGAGAGGAAGAGTCCTCGTCTGAATTCGACTAGGACCCCACATCCCAGCTGCATCACCTAACCTGATGCAGCCCCAACCTTTTTTCTTAAACCTCTTGAAAGAGGCTTCCTGTTCACGGTCTGTCACGCAGAGGATCAAATAGGCAGGGTAGACGACACGCGGCATCCTTAAATCAGCCAGCTCCAGATCCTCTTGATAGGTGAGAGATCTGAGACCGTTAACACTGTTGATGTTGCTCAGCATCTCAGCAATAATCTCTTCAGCTGCTACGGGATCTTATCCAGTGGAGGAAGTGGCAGCGCAAACCTACTACGACTACTACATACCCTACTACTACCCATACTCAAGCTATCTGGCTCGAGGCAGATACGTGGTTACGATATCGATCTCAGGCCTACCGTCTGAGTACTCAGTGGACATAAACGTCAACGGGAACCTGGCAGGGACAGTGCAAGGAGGTTCCTCCAAACAGTTTGAGGTGAGGAGCACTGAATCCAACATCTTCCAGGTTGAAAGCTACGTATCGGCAGGTGAGGGAACAAGGTACTTCTGCCGTGAATCCTCCTGGACCCTTGAGAAGGCAGCTAGGCCCTACCCATACTATTACCCATACGTACCCTTGTACTACCCGATAGTATACTACTCGACAGACTCCACCTCCCCACCATCAGTCTACTATTACTACCCCAGCGTCTACTACTACCCATACTACTACCCGGACCCCTACGCTAGGACGAGGCTTGAAGCCTCCCACACCTTCACATACACGCCCGAGTATATGCTGGTGGTTGAGAATCCAAGTGGTCAGTCAGTTGAGAAGTCTGGATGGAAGAGCGCCGACGCAACAGTCACCCTGGCCACCTCAGAGAAGATAGAGAAGTCGAATGTAGAGAGGAGCATCTTCAAGTTCTGGAACATTGACGGTTCAGAGGTCACCAGCAGCACCATAACCCTGAAGATGGACATGCCCCACAAGGCCAAGGCGACATACAAGACGCAGTACTACCTGGAGGTGAGGTCTGAACTAGACCAGCCGCAAGGCTCAGGATGGTATGATGAAGGCTCTGAAGCGTCTGTATCCGTCCTTCCGGAGGTGCCTATGACAGGCTTCTGGGGGTCCTTGGGGGCAAGATATGTATTCGAGAGCTGGACCGCCCCATCAGGTATGAACCAGTACAGCCCAGCCACAAGAGTCACAGTCGACAGGCCCACAGTCGTGACAGCGGTCTGGAGGCAGGACTACTCAAGCGCATACGCGGTCTTAGCCATGATGCTCGCACTAGCACTGGCAGTGGTCTTGGTAGTGATAATTGTTGCGAGAAGATACGCGCCGGAGCTTGCGAGGGAGAAGACGTCCACGGCTCTTGAGACACTGAATCAGCGGTACATCAAAGGCGAGATAACGAGGGAAGAGTACCTGAGGATGAAGAAGGACATACTATTCTTCCATAGCGCCACCCTAAACGGTTGATCAGCCGGTTCCGAGACCCCTTCAAGGTCAGAAGAGCTTTAGGTAGAGCCTCGGCAGAGCGTCGACTAGGAAGTAGGCGCCTAGTAGAACCAAGAAGAAGCCTAGACCTCTTGAAAGCAGCAGTTGATGCGGCACTATCGCCCTCCTGTGTCTGTGGACCATAACCGAGACCAAGACGTAGTAGAAGAAGTCTGAGAGCCAGTGTCCAGCCGTCACCAACACCACCCCAAACACACCCATAACCTCGAGGCCTTTCAGCAGGAGCGCGAGCCCTGCAGTAGCCCACCATACCGGCTGGGTCGGGTTGAACGCTGTGTAGAAGACTCCGCCTGCAAGTGATGAGTCAGTCCTCGACGACTGCAGCTCAACCTTGCTCGCAGTGCTCCTGATCATTCCCAGACCCATCAGGATCAAGACAGGGCCCCCAAGGCTATAGATCACAACTCGGCCTTGCAGGATGATCCAGCTGAACCCTAGCAGGATCACCAAGATCACCAGTAGTTCCCATGCCACATGGCCGAAGACTACCAGGTGGCCCGTGGCCTTGCCCTTCTTCGTCGAATCGTAGACCGTGAAGGCCAGAAGCGGCCCCGGAATCACTGCGCCGCTGAGGCCAACCATGAATCCGAGAGAGAGGAGGCCGAGTAGCTCGATCAAGACCTAGGCACGATCCCTCGAACCTCCTGTGATAGTCAGCATGATGCTCGATGTCAGCCCTCAGCCTTGCTGGTGCTGACCTCAGATCTCCCTTTGATTTTTACAAAGCTTGAAGATCTGACTGCTCGAATGATGGGGACGCCAATTATTGTTGACATGGCGACTATCATGATCCGCTCCACTGGGTAGAGCCAGAAGATCAGGGCCCAGCTGGCAGTGCGAGCCTCTTCTGAGAGCATCGGAAGGATTA
>JAWCLX010000044.1:0-10045 GCA_038850385.1 Bathyarchaeia archaeon
CTGCCTTCAGTGCGCCCCGCAGTATGAAGGTCGTGATGCCTCGGTCGTCGCCGTAGGTGCACCGCTGCCCCCAGAACCTTTGGTTCTCCCATTCATCGAGGAACCGCATCAGCACAGGCTTCCGGTACGCTGCAAGACAGCCTGAGAGGCAGACGACTGAATCGTATAGTGTCTCCGCTGACTTGTACACTCGGAAGGCTACGAAGTAACGGACATACTGGACCTTCGTGAGTAGGTTCTCTCTCCAGTTGTGGACGTCGGCGTGGCCTGTTACGCCTCCGATGAGTCCCTGCTGGAGAGGTTGAACTATCCTCCGGACCGCGTCTGGATGAACGAAGCTGTCGCTGTCGTTTGTGACTATGACCTCGCCCTCAGCCTGACGTATCCCGGTTGCTAGAGCGTGGCGCTTCCCCAGATTGACTGTGTGGTTTATGAGCTTGATGGCTGTATCAGGGTTCTCCTTCATGATTCTTTTGACCTCCTGCTCTGTTCTGTCTCGTGAGCCGTCGTTCACAACTATGATCTCCAACCTATCTTTCGGGTAGTCGGACCTGACATGGTGCAGTAGGGTCTTGCCTATGTGCCGCTCCTCATTGTAGGCTGGGATTACCACTGTCACCTTAGGGAGGTATTCGATTCGCGGCTGCTCATGCCTGTAGCTTTCAGCAAGCGCGAAACGTGAGAGGATGTAAGCGGTGACCGCTACACCGTAGAACGTGAAGAAGTCTCCGTCTGTGATGTGCCGGACAGTATAGAACTTGTAGACGATGACCGAGGCTACGGAGAGCAGGTACATCATGTTTGCGAGCGCCGTCATGTTTGGCACAGCGGCTGCAGGAGTTGCTCGACATACTTCTTGTTAGCTTGGATGGCGGAAAGCAGGATGTCCGGCTGGAAGCCTTTCCTCCTTGCTGTGTGGATAAGGTACCGGATGTCTTTGGGGAGGCATGTGCCCCCAATGCCGGTCCTTGCCTCGGGCAACTCAACGTTCCATTTGGTGTTGCATGCATGCCGGAGAGTCTTGAATTCGATGTTGTTTCGGTCACAGATCATCTTCAGCTCTTCAGCGAAGGCGATCTGGACATAACGGTAAGCGTTCTCAACGATCTTCGACATCTCCGCGATCTCGATCGGCTCCACCTGGAAAATGGGTATGCCTGCGTCGGCGTAGAAATCCCGAGTTATGATTGAGCTCTCGACGTTGACGGCTCCTGCAACCCTTAGTTGTGGTACGCCATGCCTGAGCGGGTCCTCTGGCCAGTATCGATGAGGTACATGGGCAAGATTCACTCGGCTGTCAAGGATCGACTGGTATATGTCTCTGCACGTGCCGACTGGGACGGTACTCTCGATGACGATAAGCTTAGGGTCAAATCCGTCAGCCACCTTTGAGCAGGCATCGTAGACATTCGTCACAACCGGCTTGTCCTCAACACGGGTTGTGGAGACACAGACGATGAAGATCTTTGAGTCTGAAGGGATCTCGCTTAAATCTCCTGCTCGTATCTGCGTCTTCGCTCTCTCCAAGGCTCTGGGGCTAATGTCGTAGCCGAAGACGTCGTAGCCGACGCTCTGCAGATATGCGGCGGTGGGCATCCCGACAGTGCCGAGCCCGATGACGCAGACCGGATGTTCCCTCGCATTCAACCATTTCATCCCCTTGCTGCATCAGAGGTTTCCTGTATTTGACACGGATATAAAAGTGTTGTTGTGTAACACATAAGTACACGTGGTCAGGTTCCACGCAAAAACAAATGATAGCTGCATGAAAGAGGCAACTGAGGTCCATGACAAGAGAGTTGCGGAAGTGGCTTCTAATTCGAAAGTGGCCAATAGTCGAGCTTTAGGTAACAGAACCCGGCTCAGCAACGGCAGACGTTGTCCCCGAGCAGGCTAGCGCGCAGGCATGGGAGGTGCTTTACAGGGGCGGCGCTGAGGGACTGAATTAGAACTCTTAAGAGTTTGAACAGGTCAGTCTGATTGGATGGTGGCTAGGGATGAGAGTCCTCGGAGTCGTCGGTAGCCCGAGGAGAGGTGGGAATACGGAGATCCTTGTTGATGAAGTCCTCAGGGCCGCAAGAGATGCCGGCGCAGACGTCGAGAAGATTCTCTTGAATGAACTTGAGATCAAGCCTTGTCGGGCTGAGTGCAGTGACTACTGTAAAAGGAAAGGGTATTGCAAGATAGACGATGATATGTTGCCCCTGTATGACAAGCTGTTTGAGAGTGATGCATTAGTGCTTGGTACGCCAGTCTATTGGTACGGCCCATCAGCCCAGCTGAAAGCCTTCATCGACCGGTGGTATGCCTTCTCGCATCCAAAACACATTCACAGAATGAAAGGAAAGAGAGTAGTATTGATCGCACCGTTAGAAGAGACTGACACGTCAGCAGCTAAGCCACTAGTAGATATGATAAGGAAATCTCTGGATTATCTAGAAGCGAGATTTCATTCAAGAATGCTAGTATCTGCAGGCGAGAAGGGCTCAGTAAGAGCGAATAGGAAAGCTATGAACCGGGCTTACAGAATTGGATCAGCCTTAAAGTAGGGAAAGATCTTGCCGATCTGTCAAAAGTGTGGCAAGTTCATATCAGAAGACAGATTGCGACGCCATGGAAGTCGTTGCGGAAAGAAGCCTAGGGCGAGAAAGGTTATTACTGAGGAGAACGTGGTTCCGGCTGCGTTATAGCAACCACCGAGCTGGCCACAACTACATATCTCCAGTTAGTCTGTTTACGAAAGGATTCAGCGCAGTTATGTTGTGGCGGGTGCGCAGAGGTTCTGGGGGCTTTGTTGCTATGTACAGACTCAAGGTCAAGGCGTGCACATAGTATTGAGGCTTCAAAAGCTGTGACCGTTGACTTTGGTTCACATCACCAAACCGGAGACAGGCCGTAATGCCGGAGGAAATATGAGAGAAGACTAAGCTTGGAACAAAGACATCGCTCATCCGCGGTTGCGGTGACACTGATCCTTGAGAAGCTGGTAGTTTCAGACGTCGAGAGCGAGCTGAATGCGTTATGGAAAGAGATCGATGAAGAGATACATGCTCGCCGCAGAGGAAACTCAATGAGCCATACGTTCATGGTGGTCTGTTGTTCTATTCGCCTTTTTCTTTTGATAGGATGTTAGTCTGTTTCCTATCGAAGGTTTTGAGTTCTAGGCCGAGCTCTAGGGCTAGAGCGACGAAGACAGTATCATATATAGGAGCCCTATGTCTGGCAGAGAGGACGTACGAGTTCCTCAGTAACTTTTCATCTAGCCTCACCAACTGAACTGTCTCCGTTGAAATCAATTCTAGGAGAAGCTCGAGGTAGGGGGATGAGTCTTTGAGATCACCTATCAGGATTTCGTGTTTCCAGAGCGTATTGATGGTCTCATACACCGTTAGGTCAGGCGTGATAATGGTCTCGTTTTCCAGCAGACTGGCATCTCTAAGGATTGCCTCAACAAGATAGCTTGTATCAGCTACTATCATCGTTCTCGATCAGCTTGGATGAGCTGAAGATCGTCTTGAATTGTGGTCCTTATGGTTGTACTCTTCTGCAATTCCTTGAGGCGTGTGACGATTCTCTTCGAGGCCTTGTTCCTCAAGTATAAGCGGAGGGCGTCTCTGACGACCTTGGAGATCTTTCCATGTTTTCGTAGTTCGCGCCTCTCTTTCTGAGAGAGCCGAACCGTTATTGTTGATGTCATACAAAATGTGTTACACCTAGTAACATAAAAACCTCTCGGAACATCTGGCAAGAGACATTAGAGTGCGCTACAAACTCCTCGGTGAACAAACTTCAGACCGCCTCATCAGCAGCTGGTCCCCAGCCTCCAGGGATAACTTCAACTCCTTCGTTTTGACTAGGTTTGCTGGCTTGGTCTGAGTTCAACAGAGCCGGCAGAAGCTACACAGGCATAGAGTATGTTCATAGCATAGAGGCATCGAACGAGATAGGAACGGTGGCGGGCCCGCGGGGATTTGAACCCCGGACCTTTAGCTCTCACCAGCAAGATTAGGAGGATCAGCCGACAAAGCCTACTGCTCTATCCATGCTGAGCTACGGGCCCGATGCTTCTCATCGCCTTCTACGGGCTACTTAACTATTGAACTAGTCAAGGCCGTTCGCCCGAAATCGCTTTCTAAGAGTCCTCTGGAACTTTATCAATCTTTATGAGGAAGTCGAAAAATAGGGCTGCAGGCAACTTGACCAGACAGACATGGAGTCTATGCTCGGGGTCTAAGCTGCTAAACACTTTTGTCGCATCTTACTGCGTCAGGGTAATCAAGTTCTCTCTGCTTTTCAGCGCTTGAATCAGTCTGCACTCGGTACCTAGTTAGGCTTGCTCCCTTGGACCGTTATGCTGGCTACCAAGTCTCCAGCCTTGATGATCTCAGCTTTGGTCTCTGAGGTCTCAGAGTCCTGATCTACCGCAGGGGCGTCGGGATAGATGTCAATCGGGAAGGGTCTTTCATCTACAATCTTCACTTTTTGGAAGCCAACCTCCTCTATCAGTCTGACGTAATCTCTTTTCATGATCGCGCCTGAAAGGCATCCTACGTAGGCTTCAAAGCTGCCCCTAACGTTTTCTGGAAGTTCCTTCAGTAAGACGGTGTCTGAGATCATAATTCTTCCACCAGGTCTGAGGACGCGGAACGCTTCGTTGAAGACCTTTGCTTTGTCAGGCGAGAGGTTGATCACACAGTTCGAGATCACTACATCAACCGTGTTGTCAGGTAGGGGTAGACTCTCGATCTCGCCAAGCTTGAATTCTACATTCTCGTATCCTCCATATCTGGCGTACTCGTTAGCTTTCTCTATCATCTCTGGTGTCATGTCTACGCCGATGACCTTGCCTCTCCTGCCGACTTTCTGAGCTGCAAGGAAGCAGTCGAAGCCTGCGCCTGAACCGAGGTCGAGCACAGTCTCACCTTCTCTTAGAGAAGCCAGCACTACTGGGTTACCGCAACCGAGGCCCAAATTCGAACCTTCAGGTGCTGCCGCGAACTCTTCTTCTGAGTATCCAACGATCCTGCTGACGTCTGTAATGGCATCAGCTGGTCCGCAGCAGGTGCTCTCTACTGCACAGCAAGATCCATCGCCCCTGGCTATCCGAGCGTAGCCCTCTTTGACAATCTTCTTTATTCGCTTATCACCAATTGTCAACTAGAGGTCAGCTCCTCAACCATGGGGCCTAGGAAGTTTCTCGCCAGGTCTGCAAGATTCTCAGCTTTGATCAAAAGTATGCAGCACGTCTTTCCTTCCCTCTTCCAGCTTATCAGAGCAAGCTTGTCTCCGCTGTGAATTCCTGCCTTGTCCCTCACATCCTTAGGAAGAACCATCTGACCTCTGTCGTCTACAGCTACGATTGATTCAACCTGACAGCAGCTAGCTCCCTTTCCTGCAGCTGCCTGCCGCGATTCCTTTACTTCGCCTTTTCTAACCAAGTCTATCAGTCAGAAGGAACGCATTCAGACTATTTAAATTCTTCTGATAAATTAGAAAAAGCTGAATATTCCTGCAGCAAAGAACCGCCAGAATCCCTGGCGATAGGTTGAATATCGAAAATGCGACGCAAATGACCAGGTTTATCGCTGTTACGTTTGCACGTGATTTTTTCGGCCCCCCCATTAGGATTTGTTGTCACATTCGTTGCAGTGTGTCCTGTAGAATCCGCCTCATGCCAGTCCGATGAGGAGCACAACAAAAGCAGGGGCGAGGACGGTCACGCTTGCAGAGGCCATTATCCAGAATAGGATTAGTCTCTTAATGAGTCCTGTATTGATCATGGCAATACTTCTGGTAAAATAGATACAGATCGCTCCTGAGATTAAGAGTTGAGTCAAAGATATCGGCACCGCTATCTGAGTCAGAATCCACATCACCACAGCTACAGACAGTTGTATCGTCAGGGTAGCGTTAGGAGATATAGAGACAATCCTAATCCCCAAAGTTTCTGTAGTTCCTTTGCCGAATAGGATTCCGCCCATAACAGCGGCGAGGCCAAGCAGTATTGCGGCCGGAACGTGATAGGCTGTGTTTCTTGAAGCGGTAAGAGAATGGATAAGGCCTATGTTGTTTGCACCTAGGACGTAGGCGATCATGAATGTGACGATAACGATTGTCGGCAGTCGAATCTGGGCAATTTGCAGAAGGCTAAGTTTTCGATATGCGAGAATGGAGAGCCGGTAGATGATCAGCATCAAAAGCAGCATTAGAATTGGAGAAGCAATCCATGCTAGAACGTTCAGTGTTACAGGGTTCCAGTCTACGTGGAGTCCTGAGGCCAGACCAACCGGGATGGATGATAGAACGAGCATCATAGTCATGCTAACTGGTATCCTGAGGTGTGTTGCAGCGGCCATTATGATCAAGTTGGCCAGCAGAAGGGATCCTGAAACATTGAGGCTGAAACCAGGGACTATCCCATTCACTAAGCTACGCTCCATCTTGTATCCCTCTAGAGCGGCCCCTAACAGTAGACCAGAAGAGGACGCAAATAGTATTCTTCTACGAGGCCCGGAGCTGGTGAAGCCGTAGTTTGTCAAGCCCATATTGTTAGCGCCGAAGATGAATGCGAGCAAGGTCGCGAGGAGCGTCAGTGGGATGTACAAAAGCCTAGCCGTATCCTTTAGCAATCATTACTAGGACGACGTCGCTTGCATCTTCTGCGTTATCAGCCATGTTGTCGATGAAGTTCAGGAAGTTTTCAAGCTCAAGGATCTCGACTGCATTGTACTTTGTGTGAACGTTCATAAGGTGTCTCTGTATCTCCGCTTTCAGCGAGTCCGCCTCTTCCTCAAGTTCCTCAACCGCCTTCACCTGCTCAAGTATTCTCTCACGTCCTTGATCCAGACTGCTTATCAGCCTCCTCAAGGCCTCAGCCGCATCCAAGCATGTTCTGACGTATTGAATAACTCCGGATTGAAAGAAGTATCTCAGCAGGTCATGGTTGAAGCTTATCTGGCTCATCACCCTGGACGCATCCTTTGCATTGTCAGCGATAGCGTCTATCTTCTCCAACATGTTCAGCAAGTCCTCCCCCATTCCAGCAAAGAAGATCCCCTCTGAGAGCTGCCCGACCAGACCTCTATGCACTGTATCAGCTTCGGTCTCCAGCCTTTCCACTTCTAGGCTCAGTCTTGCAGCAGCCTCAAAGTCAAGCTCCGCGATCTTCAGTGTGAACCTGTAGAAGAAGAATGAGGCTTCGACTATCAAGTCGATGTAAGAGGTGACTCTGTCAAGAATCTCTCGATCCTTCCTTCCGAGCCGGAAGATATTCGGAATCTTCATCAGCGGAACCTTCTCTCAGTCTCAAGTAAAATCCGTTGACTCACACGCAGCTCAAAGGCAGCCTTCCTGAGGCGCCTTAAGCTCCGGGAATGTCTCTAAAGCATACTTTGCAACTACCAGTGCAACCACTACTCCGTTCAAGACTTCTTCCAATCTGATTCTGGTGATGAATCACAGTCTGAATATCTCTTCGGAGTTCTCTCCGAGGATGAGGCGCAGGTGCTGTTCACTCAGTCCGGAGACTTTGACTTTAGGTATCTCGAATGCTGGGTGACCGAACGGGCTGTCAGAACCGTAGATTACACGGTCCGCCCCCAGTCTGTCCGCAGCTTCTCTTATCTTGCTGTGCATGGGCATACCTGAAGTCTCTAGAATGATATTTTCATGTCTTGCGGCGATGTCGATGGTGCCGTTGATGTAGACTATGTGGCCGTGCCCCATGTGGCCTAGTATCATCTTCACATCTGGGTAAAGGTCAGCTAGGTTGCTGAAGTGCCAAGGCAGCGACCAGGGTGGGTGGCCGCAATGGAAGAGGATTGGTGCCTTGTGTTTCTTGGCAAGCTCCATTATTGGGTATACTATCGCTTGGTCAGGCAGGTAACCATCTATCAGGGGATGCATCTTGATGCCTCTGAATCCCCAGTCTCTGATAGCCGAGTCGATCTCTCTGAGAGCCTTCTCGCCCCTATGGGGATTCGCCCAGACTAAGCCCGTCAACCTGTCAGGGTACTTGCGGACGGCTTCCAGCGTGATCCTGTTAGGTAAGCTGAAGACGACTGATCTTGATATCTCATATTCATCCATGATCCGGACTAGGCCCTCAGCCTCAAGCTTGACATTGAAAAGCGGAAACTCTCCCAAATGAGTATGTGAATCTATGATCATCAGCTCACGGTCCTGTGTGGGGGGATGATGTACATTCTGCCCAGCAGCCTCCTGAGAGCTGTGAGCAGTGGAACTGTCAGGATGATGTACAAAGCATCCATTGGGAAGAAGGTCACCAAGTCTAGGTAAGCTACCGGCCCGTAGAGGTAGTAATCATAGAGGAAGTATCCTATGTTCTTCTCAGTGACAGCGGTGACCATGGCAAGAATCTCGGAGGAGCGCGGCTTGCCCCTGAACACACTCCTTATGGAACCTAGGATCCAGCCCATGAAGCCGCGAATCACCAGCGTTGCGGGCGCGTAGACGATGTAGGAGCTGCCATGGAGTGGATTCCAGACGTCGAAAAGGGCAGGACCTATTGCTGAAGCAAACAATGCCACAACAGGGCCGAAGAGTATTCCAGTGATGAACGTTATGACATCGCCGAAGTGCCATATTCCCAGAGGTCTGGGCATCGGAACCGCGATTGAGGTCGCAACGTAGATCGAGGCGGCCATGACTGAGATGTAAGCCGCCTCCCTAGAGGTTATCTCCAGTTTTCTCATAGAATAAGACCGCTTGTTGCTCTCTAAGATTCATGGAGGTCGATCTGTGCATATAAATCTCTGTGAATCGAATCATATTCAAAGAACAAGTGGCAGCTGGAACTTGTCAGAGGTTCGGCGTCGGTCTTACTGACGGCACTGTGCAGATAAGCTGGCGCATTACTGTGTGTTCTAGATTGTGGAGGCAGTGTACTTGGCTCTCGTGATTTATAGGAGTCATGGGCAAAGATAGGATGATCGGAATTGCTGAGAACAAGATGCAGGCCCACAGCGTCTGCGATAGTCACACGTCTTTCCAGGTTTTTCGAGAAGGTCGTATGTCCTGCGGTCGTGATGCTGTTCCTGCTTACCGTGGTTTCCTGTTGTGCCACAGTAACTAGGGCTGACAGGTGCATTCTGCCTACAAGTGATGCGGATGTCTATGGTCCTGGCCAGAAAGCGATAGTGGCATGGAATGGTGAAATTGAATGCCTCATACTGTCAACAGATCTGTACGCGAGCGGTGACACCAGAGTCCTGGAAGTTCTGCCGCTTCCGTCCATGCCGAATGTCGAGATGGGGAGTTTTGAGTCTTTTGAGGCGGTTCAGAATTTGATGATGAAGAACATACCGAGAGCAGCCGGGGCGGAGGATAAGGCTAGGCTGAAGATAGTGTTTCATGAGAGGATAGGGGCTCATGACGTCACAGTTGTGAGAGCCACTTCCGCCGAGGATCTAAGCAGATTCATAGCTGACTATGCAAGAGGAATGAACATTCCTCAACCCGGCATAGCCGAGAGGACAAGACAGATTCTAACGGACTATTTGGAGAGAGGCTTCAACTACTGGGTCTTCGACCTAGTCAACCTACAATCGGACACGAGAAGTCTTGAACCTATTGTCTACGAGTTTCAGACTCAAAGCCTGTACTACCCCTTGAAAGTCTCGTCCACCGCCAAGGGGAGCACGGAGATACTCCTGTACCTGATAACCCCGGATAAGCTTGATGAGGGCCTCCTGCCGCCAAAAGTTAGGTTTGCACACTACATCCCAGATGATCAGCCGATCCAGTTCCAAGTTACACATGGAGAACTGGCGTCGATGGACAGCAGGGTCTCCAGCCTATTCGTCCTTGAAGCGCCGAAGTATCCTCAGCCTCCCGTCGCGTGGCTGACAACAGTCAAGTATGTGGGGGAGCTTGAAGACTTGGATTTTGACTTGGAGATCCCTTCAGGACCAGCTCAGTGTCGCTCGATAATCGTTGAGACAGACAAGAGTGACTACAGACTCGGAGAGGATGTGAGGATCACTGTAGACTTCAAACACTTGATGCCGGGATGTGTCGAGGCTGC
>JAWCLX010000045.1:0-449 GCA_038850385.1 Bathyarchaeia archaeon
GGATAATAATCCTCTCCGCTTCCCTTTAAGCCGTTCCTGTTCAAGTCTCTCTGCTTCCAGCTTCTTCTTCTCCTCCTTCAGCTCTGCCACTCTATCCAATATCCGTTTGGCATTAGTTTTGTAGTTGAAACCGATCATGTTGATAAAGTCTGAGCCGGTTCTGCCGAAGAAGGTCACAGCAAGTGGATAAGTCATCATGAAGCCAAGCTCCCCAACAATGTCGCCGAAAGGAGCCGTACCCTCCAGAACCATCTGTGCAAAGTCCTCCAAACCATGTTGCACAATGTATCTGGCTGCTTGTTCGATAAGGTATTTCTCCCGTTCAGGGCTCAGCTCATCACTCATGACGCGTCATCTACAGGCTACGGATCTAATAAAGTTTTGCAATGTAATCATCAAGAGCCTGTGTATGTTAACACTATCCCACCCAGAATCTACGTAGGTGGGTA
>JAWCLX010000045.1:511-9120 GCA_038850385.1 Bathyarchaeia archaeon
GATCTAGCTCTAGCTTCAGGAGCTCGCGACACTAGGTTCCTCAGCGGGTAGACGAAGTGGTCGATGAGCATACCAATGAACATCAGTAGCGGAATCCACCACGTCGGTGGAACCCCTTGGATGGTGTCCAAGACCTTCCACTGGACAAGGTTGATCTTCCCCAGCGCCGTCATGACTATGCACATAGCAGCGTATATTAGGAGCACAATACGTCCAACCCTCCTGAACGGGGCCGTAGGTTTATCCGCTACACTCGTGAAGAAGAAGTAGCTTAGAGCCAGACCGTATGCGGCTGCAGCGACGAATGAGCCTAACGTAGCCACGTTTAAGCCTTGGCTGATAAAGTTTAGAGCATTCTTCGCATAGCCTTGAGTCGCCGTCCAGAAGATTGCTGGACCGTAGGGCAACACCACACCTATACCGACGGTTAGAGTCAGGATTGAGACAGCTCGGTAGATGTTAATCAATCTTGGGATGAAGATGAAGATGTATCCTATACCTAGAATCCATGGAAGAATCATGACCGGGTTGAGTGTTCCTCCAGTGAACATCTGCATGACGACGCCTCTTTTGAAAGCGTCGATCTGAGCAACCAGCAGGTATCCGGCACCTACTCCCACAATGAGGCTTTGAACGAAGCGGTACATAGGGTTGTTCTTGTAAAGGACGCTGTATGCTGCGAAGAATACGAAAGTGTGCAGATAGGGCATTAATGGTGCGATAGGTGATGGCATCTACCCTACCTCCTTGGTCTGGACTATCTGCTTCTTAGCGAGACCCATCCGGTACCTGACATTCAACACGACCATCGCTACGATGAGTATCACCGACAACGTCAAAGTGTTCTGTGCATAGGACATAGCCTTGCCTGGAAGACCTGATAAGAACTCGTATTCAGCGCCTCCTCTCTGACCCATCAGCATACCCTTGAAGTATCCTGCCGTATAGCTCAACGCCAAGTAGGCGGCGGAGTCTGTTCCTCCTATCTCCAGAACTGGTGTGTTGTATCTGACAACAAAGATCGTCTCTAAACCTCGGGCATCTAGACCGATCATCAGGTCACAGTCCGTCTTTAAAGCGTCGAAGTTATCCATCATTGGCAGCGTATCCAGCCGATTTCCGTAGGCATCGACAGGTGTGATAGCTTTGATGCTGTCTTTCCATTGTTCTAGCAGTTGGTTGCCTCCGGCTACGTAGCCCAGATTGACGAACTTCTTACCATAATCGGGATGCTTCTGCACATCTGGGCCGTACATGACTGGTAAAAGGTACTGGTTTAAGATAGCTTCGTTGTCCGGAGAGGAAGACCAGAGGAGTATGTTAGCACCTCTCCTCCTTAGGTCTCTCCACACTATAGAGACACCTTCACTCATGTCTCCCCACAGCTTCGAGGTCTCCCCGCTGTTAAGGATGAAGACTCTAGTGCCCTCTTTTACACCTGTGAAGACTCTTGGAGGTTCAGCGAAACTAACGGTAACGCCTTTGTCGATAACATTGTAGAAGTCTTTACTCCACTGCACCACGGGTATGGGAAGTGTCACAGGCGCTATTGACGAGATGTAGATAACAGCGAAGATCATGAGGTAGATAAGCCGTGTGTCCCTAAAATTGAATTTTCTCATACTTATTCCTCCTATACAGGCTTCAACTTCTCCTTCAGAAGTATCATCCGCGTAACCAGAGCGATGGCACCGATGTAAGTGCTGATCCAGAATGCTGAGTCAGAAGCCCCAGAGATGTAGGTCTGCACGAAGTCGCCGACCCTCGGTATGATTGGGTGGATCATCTCGCCCAGAGGAGAGTAGGTCATGAACGCAAGGATGCTCAGCCCGATGAGAAAGGCCATGGTCCATGTCCTTGCCCTGTATATCCTTATCATAGCCGACATTATGCTGATAGAGATAGCGGATATAACAGCCATGGTCCCGATGACGCTGATATTGTTGTAGAGGTCTTTGAGCGTTAAGTCCCCGATTCCAAAGGCTAGACCTATCACAACCATGATAGCTGCGGATGCTACAACAGTGAGGTCATAAGGCCAAGTAACTTCCTGCTTCAGAAGGTTTCTTGCATGCCTCCGTATCAGCAGTAGCGAGACAATAGCGGTAGGCCACGGCAGAGACAGTGTGACGGCATTTCTGAGAGTAACGGCGACATCCCACCCAGGCGATGTCCAGTACAGGCTGGCAATGATGAACATACCGATCAAGCCAAGAACTGTGGGAAGGTTCCCCGCTACTTTACTAGCAGTCGTCTCCTGTTGCTGCATTATTAGATCACCTTAAGATGGTAAAGCACGCTGCCGAATAGAAGCATACCGATCAGGAATGCCTTGATTATGTCTTCACCTGCAAGTATGGCCTTTGGTACCGGATCCTCGGTTAGGTATGGACCTATTGCAATGTTCTCCTCAGCAAAACTCAAGTAGTCAGCACATAGGACTGCCATAGAGTTATCGTTAGGCCATATCTCTCCGGCAACAAGCATCGCACCCTGGGTCGCCAAAGCCTCATAGATGACGATGTTCGAGGTCTGGTTGTGTCCGCCAACCATGACTGCTGCACCGATCCTGAACCTATGTATCTTCTCGATGTCTGAAAGAACAAGGCCAGTGTTGTCTGGGTAGAAGTTGATGTCATCTGGATTGAACCTCTCCGGATGTCCACCCATCGCATATCCATGTTGCATGTAGTCATGGGACATCAAAGCATAGACAGCGTTTGTCGTACCTGTTATGATTCTGACCCCAAGCTTCCCAGCCTCCATTGACATATGCTTAAGCAGCTCCAATGTAGCTGGAACGAAGCAGAGGGTCGTCAGCCCGCTGGAGTGGCCCCAGAAGTTGGAGCCAGTCCACCCGGTATCGAAGAGGATCGGTGTTCCCTTCTCAGCGCTTACCCTGACTGCCTCTACCGATGCTTCCACTGTCGGTATTGGCCGTAGTTTAACACCTCTGAGAAGGAAAGACGATATCAACAGTGTCGCGAAGGAAAGGATGAAAACGGCTAGAATGTCTGTTCTGACCAGCTGCATACTCATATTTTATTTCCTCCGTAACAGAATTATTACGGCCTCTATAAAAATTTTAGTGCCGGTCTGTCTTATCCAGCCAAGATCCTATTCTGTTAGGAAACTATTAGGTAAAAAGAAGGGAAAGGCGTTAGAAGACCTATCGTACTATTCCTCTATTAGCTCAACGTTTGCCCTAGGAACAATGACCCTACGGCCATCATCAAGCTCAACCTCCAGAACTCTAACAGCGGATTCCGTCTCAATAGTTTGAAGGTCAACTGGGAGCCTGGTGACCTTGCCGAGTGCCCCAAAATAGGGAGGACCAATAATCCTAACAGGCAGACCAGGTTTGAGCCCTTCAAGCAGTAATTCACCTTCACCCTGTTCACTCAAGCCTTCCCCAGTGGGGATGATGATCTCTGGCCGTATTACTCCAGCCCTGATCTGGGTTGCACCATTTATGCAGGCCAGCCTGCCCTCAAACTTTCTCAAAAGGTTGAAGGTCTTCGCAGCCATCGTCATCTTTCCAAACCCCTCTGTGAGGATCAGTGTTAACCCCACACTTTCCTGCCCAGTGATGGCGACGCCGATGTCGTAGCCTAGGAAACTGGAGAGATCTCCATCTCGTATGCCCCCAACCACGACCCCTTTCACTCCAAACTCGATAGCCTTCTTAAGGGCTTGACTGTCCACGATGGAACCCCCCACAACGATCTTTCCGGCGCACTCCGGCATTACCTGTTCCGCAGTTAAGGGGTCATCAGGAGATTTTGCCAGCACCATCAGTTCACCATGAGTCTCTCCACCGACTCCGAAGATGCCTTGGATAAATGCCGCTGTGGTTTCGATCATAACTCCCTCTTTGGGAAAGACCTTCGTAACAATTCCAGGGATGTAAGCATTAATGACCAAGGGAACAGGGGGTTCCCTGACATGGATCTGGCCGGTGACGTCTGAGAAGTACTCTAAGGTACCTTTTACAGGCGACCTGCACTCTTTCAGGAAGAGGCCGAAGAGGCCCTTTCTCCTAGCAAGTACCTCGCCTTTCTCAACGGGGTCGCCCTCCTTTTTCAGCATATATTTTGCAAGGCCAATTGAGACCCGTTCTTCTTCAAACTCACCAGTGCTTGTCCCAAGCTCCAAGGCTACGGCTGCATTCACAACATTGATCTTCCCTGGGAGGCTTGCCTTCGCAACCACTGTATTGTAGGAGACACGTTGCCCCTCCTTGACTAGAACCTCACCCTGTATAGGCAGCCTTCTTACCTTGATAACAAGCGTGGCCTCCTTTCTCTTCAGGCCTGGGGTATATGCCATCGCCACTTCTTACCGCCTCCTACAACTTATCCAATGTCTCTATCGGGTATGCTTCGAGGGCACTGAACCATTCACGGAGTTTCTTATGCCGTAGCTCATCTCCTTGCGGTAGGTCAATCGGCCTGCCCCGCGCATCTATCAATATACCAACAACCCCTCCATCAACATTCGTGGTGAATTTTCGGCCGACTCCCGTCTGAGCGGAGACCCGGAAAGGAGAGGAAGGCCTAATCTCCACCTCGGCAACCTCGCCTTCATTTAGCTTTATCCTCTGGATTGTGCCATACTCAACATCTCTCTCAAGAACCTCGCCGTTTGGCATCTTAATAGTCACTTCCCCAACCTTCTTGCCATAGTCGTTTTCGGTCAGCTTCCCGCTGAAGGCGATGCATGTCCCTAACATTACTCAAAGATCTCTAAAGCAGCCTTAGGGTGAACAGTTGAGAGGATTCCTAAATGAGGAATCATGAAGACGCTGTCCTGAAAGAGTCTTGTCACACCCTCTACCTGGAAGCCGTCGATGAGGATAAGGGCTGACTGAACCCTTCTAGGCGCGTGGGAGAGAAGACCGCCTGTTCCACCTACCCAATCTATCCTGAGCATGTCGATATACGTCTTCGTCCTATCCTGATCCATCAAACGCTCCTCCATCGTCATCTCCCTTCGTGCACCTAAGAGGGGCCTTGCTATAGATTTATGATGACTTAGGCCCAACCTCAGGGCCTCTCGAGCAACAGCATGCTCTATAATGAGCTGCTCCAAAGTATGGGGGATCGTGGTCGGACGGATCATCTTGTTCCGAAGCCTATCTCGGACTTCAACTCTATCTATCTCGAAGGGTAGCCATCGCAATATGTTATCCAAGCCAGACTCTTTGAGGACGTTGCAGATACTATAACTCATTCCTAGATTGGCGCTGACGCTTCGGACGAATTTTCCATCATAGACTGAGTAGACATTGGTTGTGGCGCCTCCTAGGCCAACCCCTATCAGATTAGCATTATGAGCCTTGGCGAATGTTTGGAACATTGCTCCCTCGCCTGCAGGTGTAGGCATGATAGGCACCGGAGTCCATTTCATCAACCTATCATATCCCGGGGCATGTGACATAACATGTTCCATGAATAGATGATGAACCGCATCACGGGCTGGCTCGGGATTCTCAACCTCTAAGACTGGCCGGACGTTATCAACCATCTGGACGGCGAAGCTATCTCCAAGGATCTTATCTACCTGCGGCCTCGCAGACTTGTTCCCAGCGTAAACTATGGGGAGTTTAAACTTTCCTAGACGGTGCTGTGGGTTGGCCGCCCTGATATATTCAGCAAGCTCGACGATATGGGACACGTTACCTCCATCAACGCCACCTGCAAGAAGAATCATGTCCGGCCTCATAAAACGCATCCGATCTATCTTCTCCCAAGGTTCACGCCCGTCATCTATAGAGAGGACATCCATGACGATAGCTCCAGCTCCTAGGGCGGCCCGTTCAGCACTCTCCGCCGTCATAGTTCTAATGATCCCTGCCACCTGCATCTGGAGCCCCCCACCTGCACTACTAGTAGTAACGTATAGGTCGACACCTTCATTCTGGCCTCTTGAAGGATAGATTATCCCATCTGGACCAAGAAGCTTATGACCTGTAAGTTCTTCAACCTCCCTCACCGCGTTTCTGACACCTAGAGTCACATCTTCGTAGGGAGCCTCCACCGTTGTCGGAGCCTCTCCGCTGGTTACATACCGGTATTCATCCCCTAACTTCTTGAAGAAACGGGCCTTGCTTGTGGTACTGCCGCAGTCTGTGGCAAGGATAACTCTGATCTTGTCGAAATCTAAGCTCATAGTGGGGGAAGTGTAGAAATGTAGAAGACATTTAAGCTTTGCTAGATTCCGTATTACGCTGTTAAAACAAGGTTTGACAGAAAGTTCCTAAACTCAGAGCCAGTAGTAGAGGTTAAACCTCAAGACTTGAGGCCTGACAAGTATTGGCAAATCGGTTTGGCTTTTAACATTAAACCGGAAGATGTCGTAGCTTAAAGCTTATGCTTAAAATATCTAAGTCGCCTTGCCATAGAATTGGATAGAATGATATGAATAGTTAGAAAGGTTTACAAAGGAATTGAGCGTAAGACTGACGTAGCCCATGAAGGAAGTAGCACCGGCATAGGAAGGTATACCGTAACGTTTACATATGCTGTTGGCGACGCTTAGACCGCGTATACAACATAGCTTCATGAAGGATATAGAACATTTTTCAATACGTTATGGAGAAGTTGAACTTAATCTACTACCTAGCTCTGAGCATCTCTATTATTAAGTCTGCGGCCCTTCCTCCCTGAGAGAAGCTACCGAAGACAGGCAACTGAACATATGCCCGAGGCGGTCAATGTTCAGCGCGGACGTATTCCTTCAACAACCGTATAGCACAGAATTCACCACACATAGTGCATACTTCGGTGATCTGCTTTGGAGGTCTCTTCTCTCTAATTCTGTTGAATTTCTCAGGGTCAATCGAGAGCTTGGACTGTGCCTCCCAGTCAAGCTCTGAACGAGCCTTGGAGATCTTGTAGTCCCAGTGGGAGGCAATCTCTCTTCTCCGAACTAGGTCAGCGGCGTGGGCCGCGATCCTAGCTATTAGTACACCTTCTCTCACATCGTCAACATCTGGAAGAGCAATATGTTCCGCAGGAGTCACATAGCAGATGAAATCTGCACCACACATAGCCGCCACAGCCCCACCTATTGCGCTGACTATGTGGTCATAGCCAGGGGCCACGTCTGTCACCAAAGGGCCTAGGACATAGAATGGCGCCTCCTTGCAGATGCTTTTCTCAAGTCTGACATTAGCCTCTATCTGGTCCAGCGGTACGTGACCAGGTCCTTCAACCATGGCTTGGACACCTGCTCTTCGAGCCCTCTCGACAAGCTCACCGATGATCAGTAGCTCCTGAATCTGTGGAATATCTGTGGCGTCATGTATACAGCCTGGTCTTAAGCCGTCACCGAGGCTTAGAGTAGCGTCATACTCCTTCGCGATCTCAAGCAGATAGTCATAGTTCTTGTATAGGGGGTTCTCCGCTTTATTGTGCAGTATCCAAGCCGTCAGGAAGGTGCCTCCGCGACTTACGATGCCGAGTAGACGTTTCTGACGGATTACTCTTTCCACACTCTCCTTTGTGACTCCGCAGTGGACTGTCATGAAGTCTACTCCATCCTTGGCATGCCTCTCGATTACGTTGAAGATGTCGTCCTCCGTCATATTGACGATGGCTCCATGCTTCTCCTGTGCTTCAATAGCCGCCTGATAGATCGGCACAGTTCCAAGAGGGATAGGGATCTCCCTCAGGATCCTCCTACGGATCGCATCTATGTCTCCTCCCGTGCTTAGATCCATCAGTGTATCAGCACCTGCAGCTACAGCGACCCTTGACTTCTCCAACTCCATGTCAACATCGCAGACCTCCTTAGAGGTGCCGATGTTGGCGTTCACCTTGACCCGTAGGCCTCGGCCAATGCCTATAGGTGTGACATCCTCTTGACGAGCAACGTTCTTCGCGATGACTATCCACCCCTCAGCGACACCGCGGATTATGAATTCGGTTGAGACACCCTCGCTTGCGGCTACAGCCTTCATCTCAGCGGTGAGGATGCCCTTCTTAGCCAACTCCATCTGGGTCGTCATCCAAATACCTCCTCCAAACAGTTGTCTCCAGAACTTCCACCGCAGGCTGGCTACCAAAATATGAAGGATGAGAGAAGCAAGATTCTGAGGCTTCAGTTCTGGCATGCAGCCAGCAAGATAACAATACTGTTTTCATCCCTCCGCCAGTATTACCTGGGTCAGGTTCAAAGGGTCGACGACCACAAGTCGTCCTCTCAGCCGGTTTCCCAGCTCCCCTCTGGAACTCATATTGGATTAAGGGCATCAGATATACTTTACCCCCAGCCAATAGAGAACGTTCAACTATACCAAGTCGTGGAATAGGTAAAATGAAGCTATGTAACTCTTGTAGGACTCATCCAGCCAGGATATACAGGATACTGGGAAGCGATCACCTCTAGGTAAGCCGGCCTCCCAGATTTATTTGCTTGGAAAGCCCTTTTGAATGAAGGTATCAGCTCATCAGGCTTCTCTATGCGTTCTCCATACATCCCAAGCGCGTCAGCCACCTTCGCCATGTTAAGAACCGAAGAGTGCGTCACCGCCCAAGTGTACGGGTCATGGCCTGGACCCCAGAAACCAGGCCCGTAACCGCCGAAGGCAGAGTTGTTGATATGGA
>JAWCLX010000045.1:9130-9939 GCA_038850385.1 Bathyarchaeia archaeon
TGCCTAACAAGCATCTCATAGTTACCCATTTGGTAACCCACACCGGCATCTCCAGCGATGCAGACAACTTGCCTATCAGGGAAAGCAAGCTTAGCACCAACCGCAGCGCCCAACCCAAATCCTAAGGTGGACACGTTCCCCCAACCTATGTATCCATGCGGAATCAGCGACTCATAGATTGTAGAGGACTGGTCTCTAGTGTTTCCAGACTCATGGGTGACCGAGGAATTACCTCTGTCAATCGTATTCATAAGGTCCCAGTATACACGGTAAGGATTTATAGGGACCTCATTCGAGGTCAACGCAGACATGTATTCATGAATCAGCTTCTCCTTGAAATGTTTAACCTCCGCCCTAACTGCGTCTCCATTTCGAGAAGGCCTTGCGTTCTTCTTCTCAGCCTCCTCTATCATCCCTTTCAACACTAGCTTTGCATCACCAAGGATAGCATGATTACAGGCATATGGTCTATTCAAGTCAAGCTCATCCACCGTCGACTGGATGATAACCTTACTCTCCGGGTTCGGTATGGCATGGCTGAAACGGTTCGGTGAGAGGCTACTACCGATGGCAAAGATGAGATCTGAGTTTAGGAGGAAATGCTCAGCCGCAGCGCCTCGAACGCCAACACAAAGTGGGTGATTCTCCGGAATAACGCTCTTCGCCTTCAGCGTTGTAATAACAGGAGCCTCAACCATCTCGGCAAACTCAAGCAGCTCCTTACAGGCATCTGCGTAGAAAACCCCCTGACCAGCATAGATCAAAGGCCTTCTAGCAGCCAAGATGGCGCGTACCGCAACCTCAATGTC
>JAWCLX010000046.1:0-3159 GCA_038850385.1 Bathyarchaeia archaeon
TCTCTCACTGATATGGCGGGCCCGACGGGATTTGAACCCGCGACCTTTGGGTTAAGAGCCTCGGCCCAGAAGTCTGGACCACCGCTCTACCTGACTGAGCGTCCCGACCTGCATTGCTCGTGGTTTACGGGCCCAGGCCCGCCAACCATGGGTAGCGGCATACACTTCTAATAATCTTTTTTGCTCTGTCAAGGTTGCAGGAAAGGCGGTGGAAACCGTTTCATGAAAGAAGCTAATCTCCAGGTTGAGAGTGATGCTGCAGCGTGATCCTTTGTCAAGATTGACCTTCGTCGGTCTGGGGCTTTACAGTGAGATGGGTATCCCTCTTGAAGGCTTAGAAGAGGCCAAGAGAGCGAGGCACGTCTTCGCAGAGTTCTACACGAGCTACATGCCAGGATTAGATAGGCCGAGCCTGGAGAGGATGATCGGCAAGAGCGTGGAGGTCCTTACTAGGAAGGAGGTTGAGGAGATGGCTGAGACCCGGATTCTTGCATACGCAAAGAGGGAACCGTGTGTCTTCCTCACCCCTGGAGATCCTGGCGTCGCGACGACGCACATCGATCTGAGGTTGAGGGCTGAGAGAAATGGGATAAGGACGTCAGTGATCCATGCAGCATCTATCCAGTCCGCGATAGCTGGCGCTACAGGCCTTCAGAGCTACAAGTTCGGGAGGACCGTGACTGTACCGTTCAGGCCTGTCTCAAGCTCAGAATCGCCATACGTGAATATATGTGAGAACAGGCTCAGGGGTCTGCATACTCTGGCTTTGCTCGACATAGACGCCGAAAATATGAAGTATATGACTATCCCAGAGGGGCTCACAGAGTTGATCCGAGTGGAGGAGCGAGTAGGGAGAGGGGGCCTCAGAGTTGATACCTTGGCTGTCGGAGTTGCTAGGCTGGGATCCCCTCAAGCTATTGTGAAGGCTGATACAGTTGGAAGCCTGATGAATATTGATTGGGGAGGCCCCCCACACTGCCTCGTCTTCCCAGGCAGGCTCCACTTCATGGAGGCCGAGGCGCTTGAGATAGTCTGTGGGGCAAGAAGAGACCTGCTTGAGTGCCACAAATGATGGGCGAGGTCGAATCCCTTACGGCGAAGTACATTAGAGTGGTTGAACTTGCGCTTGGGGAGCTGACACCTAGATCAGAGGCTTCACACCCTGGTGTCGGGTCTGTCATCGATGCTGCCAATAGATACTTGGCGGATGCCAAATACTACCTGAACAACGGTAAGAAGGCAACAGCATTAGCCTCAGTATCTTATGCTGAAGGCATGCTCGACGCTCTGAAGATCTTGGGATTCGCAAGGTTCGAATGGAGGTCGGTCAGCCAGTCTTGAAAAGACGTAGACTCGTCCTTGCAACCGGCGCCTTCGACCTTTTGCATTTCGGCCATCTGAAGGCGCTCGAGGACGCCAAGAAGATGGGTGGCAGAGGCTCAAGGCTGGTGGTGATAGTTGCAAGAGACAAGACCGTGGAGAAACGTAAAGGAAGAAGGCCGATACTTCCCGAGGATCAGAGAAGGCTGCTGGTTGAGTCCCTCAAGCCTGTCGACCGGGCGATACTCGGTTATGAGGAGCCTAACATAGGCGCTGTGATACGTAAGCTGAAGCCCGATGTCATAGCCGTCGGCTACGACCAGAATGATATTCTGGAGGCTGTCAAGGAGGCTCTGAGGAATTACCCTAGGAAGGTGAAGGTCGTCCAGACCAGGAGGTACGGTCCTGAAGACCTGAACAGCTCATCAAAGATCAAGCGGAAGATAATCGAGGAGTTGAAGTGATCACCTTGACCCTGACAGTATCTCCGTCCTGGAGCTTCAGCCTCCTTCTGAGGTTCTCTCCAGAGACCACCTCGATCACGTCGGGCCCGTAGTGGCTCCTCAGGGCCAAGACAACACCGGCCTTGAGGCTCTCATTCACGACAGCAGGAGCGCACTTGACAGGTCCGAAGCTCCTGTCCTCAGTCCTGAAACCGGTAATCGAGAGTAGTGGGAGAACATCGAGCATCCTCTTCTCATGCTCGTAGCCTGGCCTCAACCTCAGATTCAATGTTCCAGGGTAAGGGTCGAACCCCAAGTGTTCCTTCAGTTGTCTACGGTAGCCCTCCTGGGAGAGGTAGTAGCCGCCCTCGCCCATGCCTGAGAAGAGCTCACCCTCAAGGTAGAGTTCGTTCGCAGGAGCCTCGAAGACACGTCTCAAAGTTGAGTACAATTCGCTGAGAAGGTCGAGGCCTTCGGGTGTGAGGCGTATCGACTCGCGCTTGGCGGTTCGGACGCGCTTTATGAGACCTTTCCGTTCAAGCTCGATCAGGTGTCTGGAAGCTGTCTGCTGCGAGCAACCCAGCTTGGAGGCCAGCTCGCCTGTGGTGGAGGTCAGCTCCCGCTTGGGGGATGCTAGCTCAGCCAGCCTGGATAGGGTTAGTAGCAAGCTCCCTCTCAGTGAACCTGCTTCGATTCTGGCCATAGCCTTACTCAACGATCTGGGTCATCGAAGACTATTATTCGAGTGGACAATTATCTCTTTCTAGCCTAGGCAACAATGAGATATGGCTGAATCTGAGTCCTGAGCAGATATGCCCACAAGAAGTCTCAGGGAGCTCGCCAGACTCCAAGAGAGGCTCTCCAGGCGAGTGAAGGATCGCTGGAGTGGACTTGGCGTTCGCAGGCGACGAGGCGGTTGCGGCATGCGTCATTCTAGACTATCAAGATTTCAAAGTGATTGAAGAGAAGACCGCTAGGATGAGGCTGGACTTCCCGTACATGCCGGGTTTCCTCTGGTTCAGGGAAGGTCCAGCGATAGCCCGAGTCATGAAGCGGCTGAGTGTTGAGCCTGACATATCACTGGTAAATGCGCATGGGATAGCCCATCCGAGAAGGTTCGGATGCGCCTCACATATCGGAGTAGTGATAAAGAGGCCTACGATCGGTGTCGCAGGATCCCGGCTCTGTGCAGAACTTACACATCTACCAGCCAAAACTGGTGAGCGTGCCCCCTTGGTCATCGGTGACGCGGTCGTCGGCTGGGCGGTGAAGCCTGAGGTGGGTGGGCCGATATACATCTCTCCAGGCCACATGGTGAGTGTAGAGTCTGCGGCCGAGGTCGTGATCAATTGCCTACGCGGCCACAGGTTTCCTGAGCCGATCTACCTTTCACACC
>JAWCLX010000046.1:3169-9901 GCA_038850385.1 Bathyarchaeia archaeon
GGCCAACTCTACGCAGAGGAAGCTCCGGAACGTCTGCATCCGCCCTTCTGAGCACTGAGCCTGCCGAACACTCGCTCCTCAAAGTCCCTCAGAGCATTCTCCAGCATGAGTTTCCTAGACTCAGAGACGACGTCGCCTCTTGTCGACTCTATTATCCTCCTGGCCGCATCCATCTTAGGTCTGAAGCCAGATATTATGGCTGTGTGGTCTATCGAGTAAAGGTCCTCATATATCCCCTCCATCATCTTCAGTATGCTTTCACTCCTTGATAGCTCCCCAGCCCTTAGATAGTTGAGGCACATCCTACGAAGCTCACCGATGAAGTCCAGTAGACCTAGCAGGTAAGGTTCAACCTCAACCCCAACCTCGCGGAAGGACAGGATTCTATCTTTAGTTGCCATGCCGAAGTGGAGCTTCGCTTCAGCATACTCCTGGTAGGCGAGGGTAACCGCGCCCATACACTTCAGCTCTCTCCTCTTTCCGAGAGCCCTCTCAAGATCTCTAAGCGCCTCCTCCGCGCCAGCAATATGCTCGGCGGCTCGCTTCAAGTCACCGCGGTGGAGCTCGATTATGGCTCTGTTCGATGATCTCACACAGACCCTTGAAGCCTCAGAGACACTGTCCCTGGCAACATCCAGTTCTGCCAGCGAGTTTTGAATGTGATCAAGATCTGTCTTCCGTAGCATCAGACACCCCTTAAATCAATACTGCTTCCTACGTTACTCTTATCGCCTTCCCTAACCTACTCAGAAGGACGACCCTGTTCTCCCTAGACTCGTCGATAACGTTGTAGCCGGTCAATCCGGCCAGCCTCATCGAGAACTCAGAGATCTCCTGGTGGGTGGGCATATTCTCGAAGCCTAGGCGTCTTCTAGAGTATCCGACGTACATGTAGGACTTCGCCTCTACGTATGTCGGCTCAGCCCTCAAGATCAGCCTGGCATATCCCTCGTGATCCTGAAGGTTGACCCCCTTGACAAGTGTGAGCCTCACAGCGGTTGGACAGCTGAAACTCCTCAAATGCTCAATAGTCTCCATGACTCTCTGCCAGGAGTCTGGAGAGTACGGTCTACAGACCTCCATATACCTCTCTGGAGTCGGCGCTGAGACCGAGACGTACAACTGAGTCGGCTCCTCTGAGAGACGCTTGAGGACGTCCGGCCTCGTCCCGTTAGTGACAAGGAAAGTCGTCATGCCTACTCTGTGAAATTCTGAGAGGAGGCCATCTATGTACGGGTAGAGTGTAGGTTCGCCTGTAAGGCTTATCGCGGCATGCTTCGGCTCTAAAGCCTCCCTGTAGCGTCTTGGATTGGCCTTGCCGGATGCGGCCTGCCCCTTGTAGCCGCTTAAGATCCTCCTCTGTGCCGCCTTCGAAAGCTCGACTAACTCCAGGGGGTCATCCCACTCCGGCGGCTTCAGTCCACTCAACGATACCTGAGCCTCACCGTGCTGGATGCGCCAGCAGTAAAGGCACCTCTGCGTGCACCAGTTGACTGACGGAGTCATCTGCAAGCAGCGGTGTGACTCGATCCCGTAGAACCTCGATTTGTAGCATGCTCTCCCCTCGGTGAGGCTCTTGTGAAGCCACCTGCACTTCTTGACTGCTGAGTGGTTGCCGACTAACTGGTATTTCTGTCTCCGTAGCAGCTCAAGAAGAGTCAGCTCTGCTGAGCCTTTGATGCTTGGTGACTCAGGCTCACAGGATCCTCCGTTGACAGTCTGCAAATAAGTGAATTTCAATCTGTTCTTCCATGTTCAACTTGACAATGGAGGCAGGAGTCTAAGAAACGGTCATGGTGTCTTCTTTTGTTCCTGTCTTTGTGATGACGAGCACGTCCACTGTTCCGCCACTCGCAGAGTCTCTGGCGAAGGCTGACTTTACAGCTCTCTTCAGAACATCCTTTGCCTCCTCAAGGCTCATGTTGTCCTTGTACTCGTCCTCCAGCACACCCATGGCGATCTCGGTCCCGCTGCCAACCGCAGCGAACTTATCTTGCATGACCGAGCCGAGGAGATCGAGGACGAAGAGGCTCGGGCCATCCTCATCGATTCCGCCGACGATCGTCTGCGTGATGTAGGGCAGCATCCGGCGCTGAAAGAGCAGGTTCCCCATCAGCTTCGCAACCGCTCTCACAGAGATCGCTCGATCCTTCTCGTAAGTGTAGAGGTTCGCGTACGCAGCCGCTTCTTTCGCGAGTATCTGCATGTCTGAGACAAGGCCTGCGAAGGCTGCGCCGATGTTCTCTGTGATCTTGAAGACCTTCTTTGCTGACTTACTCATGACGAAGTAGCCGTAGGAGACCTTCCTCTCAGAGGCGAGGATGACCCCATCACGAAAGACCAGTCCGACCGTGGTGGCACCTGGGATGTATGGAATAGCCTGAGACATGACTGCCTTGTTTTCGTAACGTGTTTCTTATGTGTTTTGGTCTCTCAGAAGAGAACCTTCAGCCGCACGGATCGGTAAGCTGACCTTGAGCGGAGATAGTCTGGAGGTTAAAGGGATCCTTTCTCGATGCCATCAACTACTCTTTCTTTACCTTCTTGTTAACATACCAGAGCAGAGCGAACATGACGATGAAGGCTGCAATGAAGCCGATGTAGCGAATTGTGTCCGGCAGCTCAAGTATGAATGGGGTACGCATCGTTCTACTTCACCTTCTTCGGGAACCAGGACCATCTAGGCTCTACGAAGTCAGTGGCTGTCGCCAGAACTACCAGAGGCAGAACCACATAGATCCAGGCGAATATCGGAAAGCCTGTTAAAGTGATGTACCACCATGCACTCGCCACTGTGGGGAAGGACTCTGTCACAGCGCTGAACCACCAGGCGAACAGTAGATTGTGCGGAAAGGCCATGTTGAGGCTCTGATTTATGGCGAAGACTCCGAGACCGAGAGTCTTGTTCTTCAGGACGAGTCTATATATCGGCTTGTATGTGGCCGCGGTGTACAGTGGCGTCCACCAATACAGCCAGCCGGCGATAGGGCCGAACCCAGCCATGGGCATCAGGTCGAGCCAGCCGACGATCATGCCTGCCCATGGGCCAGCTACCATCGCGGCGAGCGTTATAGCGAAGCCGCCGATGTTTATGGTGCCTCCAGGCCACGGCGTCGGCGCCCACAGTCCTATCGCCTCACATAGAAAGGCTATGCCGCCGATGACCGCGGTCAGAGCAACCTGACGCGCTGACATGAACGGTGTTCTTCTAGGTTTTGCCTCAGACATGCCTTTATCAACAGTTATGATTGTTGGGCACCAGTCTATTTATCGCTTTTCAAGTTCGTGGACGCCGAGGCTGATCAAGGCTATTAAGAGGTTGCCGGACGTGATTTGACAGATGTGGCTGTTCTTGACTAGTCAGACACAGAGATCTCTTAGAGCACTATCCAAGACTCTGACCAGAGAGGTGGAGGACAGACGTATTGCCGAGCAGATAGTCATGGTCCACGAGTCTAGGGAGGTTCCTGCAAATGTGAGGAGGGCTGTGACACCATTTGACGTCAGGATCACCCCTTCATCATTCAGACTCCAAGTCGGCCTCATCGGACCTGCTGAATCCAGAAAGATCGAGTACAGAGTCGATCTGAGGGGGTGGCAGCCTGCTGAAGGTCCTGCTCCCCTACTACAGGTGATGAAGAGGGCTGGAAGAGATCTTGTGAAGTGGGAGAACTCAGTCATAAGAGACGGCTTGCTCTCGGCAGCAGGCAAGTCCATGGTGACACGAGAGATCACTCCAGCATTCAATCAGCTACTTGACTTCATAGCAGGAAACGGGTATGAGCCTGACAAGGTACTCATTCATCCTTATGATGCGGCCAGACTGGCTGAGTCAGGCATGATCCAGAGCAGCCTCTTTCACCCAGACTTCAGCCTGAGAAAGGGGTCATCCTTCATCGGGAGGATCAACGATCTGGATGTTCACTGTATGCATGCTATGAAAAGGGGAGTAGCCGTCATATACGATCAACTCGAGGTTGAACTCTTCAGAGCTGCTCCAAAGATTGCCCTCGATGACCAGGCAGGTCCGAGAGAGCTTGTAGTACAGGCCGAGTGCGCCCTCTTGCCGACCGCGGCTGCTGTTGCCACAGTAGACTTCAGAGGCTAAGGCTAGGGTTGGAAGACGCACTTATTGAATGCGGCTATCTGTAGGGATACAGGTTACGGGAACTGACTGATGCACCCGCTGAAGAACGTCTTCAACAGGATACTCTGGGACCGGCGAGTCAAAGGGGGCGACTACAGTATAACATTCATCCATCGCGGAGCCCCTCACGATGAGAAGACCATAGTCGCATCTTCCCTGAGGAATGTCGGTAGATCATGGTTCACCTACGATGACCATGGGGAAGAGATCCTGATCCCGATGCATAGAATAGTCAAGGTTGAGAACCTGAAGACAGGCGACGTTCTCTGGAGAAAGAGGTTCCCTATCCCTCCTAATCGATCCCGGAAGCTTGGTTAGTGATGCCTGCTCCCCTGCACACTATCGTTGCAGGCTCACCCAGTTCGCCCTCCACCTCGAAACAGGCTCCTAGAAGGATCTTGCAGAGCTCTATGCACGTCAGAGTATGCATCGTAAGCTCTGTGACCTTTAGCGCGGATTCTCCTTCTGCCAGGCCTGCGTAGACTATCAGCTGGTCCCCCATATGCTTATCGACAGGCGCCGACCTCTTGAGGGCCTCCAGCAGGTTGAATGCTGCCTCCTCACCAACCTTCTCTGCAGGCCTGCCCAGCCTCCCCAAGGCGTCCCCTCCAAGCAGGCCTCCTGATGAAAGGGATGCGACGAGGATAAGGCCGCATCCGGGATCTACTGAGCACTTGGGATCGCTTCCGTCAAGAGGCTCTGTGGCTATCGCCGCGTCGTACCCTTCCTCTGTTAGCTTCTTCTGCGCGGATCTCGCCATCCTCTCAGTGATATGTTTTGGAAGCCTGCAGCTGTAGGAGAGGCCCCATATCCTCTCAGGACTTCGAAACTCAGTCAGGACGATAGGCTTCAGCCGCCTCACCGGTTTGGAGTATGCCCTGACGATCCCCTGGCCTCTAGGATAGAATCCGCGTCTGAGAAGCTCTATCGATCCTCTGAACCCCATTCTGGTGACTGTCGGGAGAACTATGTTCTGGAGGTATTCTATCGCCGGGGCCCTAGGATTGTTCGTCCCGCCGGTTATCTCGAGCCTGACTTCACTGGCTGACAGGGCCATGACAGGCATCAGCGCCTGGAGTACCAGGCTCGTCGATCCGGCTGTCTGGACGTCGACCTTGAATACTCCTCCTGCAGGCGGGTTAGGTGTGAAGGCTACCTCCCTAGATCCTATGTTAAGCCCCTCGATCTTCGCATTGGTCAAGAGGCCTATCGCACGGAGTGCATTCAGGTGTTGCGCTCTCAGTCCTGGAGGCGTCCTCTTAGCCCGAACGTTGACTATCCTTATAGGCTTCCCAGTGACTGCGGAGATCGCTGCTGAGAGCCGTAACACCTGTCCTCCACCCTCAAGCATATCGCCCTGGATCTCTATCATCGCTGCTCAACACCAGAGACCCGTGCAACCCCTAACTGATGAATAAAGGCTTTCTGGATGCTTATTCATCTTGATGGCGGATCAGCTTGATCACTCTCTCAACGAACAAGATCGATGGGTTATGGTTTGCTGCAGGGTTGAATGAGGCCGGCGAGGTCGTTCAGACAGGATTCTCGCCTAGCAGGGTGGCGCTTCTTGAAGAGATGGCGAGGCGAGCTCCAGGGATCCTAGTCCAGCGTGACGATCCAGAAGGTAAGCGAGTCACAGAGCTGCTCGGAAAGCTCATTCGAGGGGAGGATGCAGACTTCACATCGAGGATCAGTCTGGATTCAGCCACAGCATTTCAGAGATCTATCTACTTAAACCTCAGAAGGATACCTAGGGGCAAGGTCTCCACATACTCGATGATCGCCGAGGCCTCCGGCCACAAGCAAGCGGCTCGTGCAGCCGGCAACTGTCTCGCTTCAAACCCGCTTCCACTGATCATTCCATGCCACCGGATCGTTCTATCGAGTCTGAAGATCGGCGGCTACTCGATCCCTGGTCTAGATCAGGTTGAGGCCCTCCGGCTCAAGCGGAGAATTCTGATAGGTGAGGGTGTGGAGTTCAGAGGAGAGAATGTTGCTTCAGGATGCCTCTGGAAGCCTAGAGCCTAAACGTGGCGGCGTCAGATGTCAGTGCAGTCCGGCAGGTTATATATTCTCTTGCGCAGATAAGGCAGGTTGGAAGGTTCTGCCTTGACTGTGACAGGACTCTACGTCGGCCGTTTTCAACCATTCCACCTCGGACACCTCGAGGTGATCAAGCTGATCCTGAGCAAGGTGGATGAACTAGTGGTAGTCATCGGGAGCGCCCAGTACAGTCACACTGAGAAGAACCCCTTCACAGCAGGGGAGAGAGTCCTGATGGTTAGGGAGGCCTTGAAGGAGGCGAAGATCAGCCTTGATAGAGTCCAAGTCACCCCTGTGACAGATATTGGTGTGCACAGCATCTGGGCATCCCATGTAGCATCATATGTAGGTAAGTATGAGATGGTCTTCTCTAATGATCCGCTCACCACCCAGCTCTTCAGAGAGGCTGGAGTCAGGGTCGAGAAGATACCTTTCTTCAAGCGGGAGGTCTACTCGGCAACTGAGATAAGGAGGAGGGTCCTGATGGACCAGGACTGGAGGGAACTCGTCCCGAAGAGTGTCAGCAAGGTCATAGAGTCGGT
>JAWCLX010000047.1:0-509 GCA_038850385.1 Bathyarchaeia archaeon
ATAGTCCCTTGCTCAGGTTGGACAATGTTACGCTGGCCCCACACATCGCTAGCGCAACCCGTGAGTCAAGGTACGGCATGGCGAAGATGGCCGCTGAGAACATACTCGCCGTGCTTAGGGGGGGACGTCCCCCGCAACTTGTCAATCCAGAGGTTGTGAATGTGAGGCCGCCGCCCGAGGCGAAAGTCATATAGCTGCTGTCAACACGGAAGGATGCCAAATGTCGACCATCACCAATAAGGAGGATCTTCTGAACAATGCGAGGACCAAAGCCGACAGGAGAGCCCGGGAAGCCGTCCTGAACGCGTTGGAGCGGGCTCTTAAGTCGTCTGATCCCCACCGACTAATACATGACCATGTCAGAAGGTCCGGATCAAGACTGCTTGTAGACTCAGAGAGTCTAGATCTGGAGGACTTCAGATGCATATACATCATTGGCGGCGGCAAGGCTAGTGGAGCGATGGCAGAATCCCTAGAAACGCTGCTAGGAGACCGGATAACTGGAGGCT
>JAWCLX010000047.1:519-9376 GCA_038850385.1 Bathyarchaeia archaeon
AAATACCGAACTGATAAAGTGGAGCTGAATGAGGCAGGACACCCTATTCCGACTCAAGACGGGCTTGAAGGCGCCAAGAAGATGCTGGAGATTGCTGAGCGCTCCTCCAGTGAAGACCTCGTCATATGCCTCATATCAGGAGGCGGGTCGGCGATGATGGCAGTGCCGAGGGATGGTGTAGACATTGAGGACAAGCAGGCTGTGACACGATTGCTTCTCAATGCAGGCGCAGACATAGGAGAGCTCAACACTGTGAGAAAACATCTGTCCGCATTCAAGGGCGGATGGCTTGCGAAGAAGGCGGAGCCGGCGACAGTGCTGAGCCTGATACTCTCGGATGTGATCGGGAACCCTCTAGACACCATCGCATCCGGGCCCACTGCGCCGGACAATACGACTTACAGTGACGCAATACAGATTCTGCACAAGTTTGGATTGTGGACGCAGGTTCCAAGTTCAGTCAGAGAGACGCTGGAAATGGGGGCGAGAGGCCTTCTTCCGGAGACACCTAAGCCCGGTGATAATGCTTTTCTCAAAGTCAAGAATATCATCATCGGCGACAATCGCGGAGCCTGCCTTGCAGCAAAGAAGAACCTGGTCGAACAGGGATTCAACGCACAGTTTCTAACTTCGTACATGAAGGGCGAAGCAAGACAGGCTGGACTTCTCCTTGCCTCGATCATCTGTGAGATAAGCAGTAGCGGTAATCCTGTCTCAAGACCTGCCGCGGTCATAGCTGGGGGCGAGACGACGGTCACCGTTACCGGAAGAGGCATCGGCGGTCGCAACCAAGAAGTTGTGTTAAGCGCGGCAACGGTGATCCCGAGAACGGATGGTGTCAGCCTGGCATCTATCGGAACCGACGGGATTGACGGACCGACAGACGCGGCCGGAGCAATAGTTGATGGTAAGACTATGGAAAGAGCCCAAGAGATCAAGCTTGACTGTTGGAGGTTCCTGAGGGAAAACGACTCTTACAGCTTCTTCTCAGAACTTGGGGACTTGATTCTGACCGGGCCAACAGGATCAAACGTCAACGACATCGCCGTTCTCTGTGTGGTCTAGGGAGGAGCTTTCCTGCAGCGATGGGGGAAGATGACCTCTGTGCAGTTGACCTCAGAAAGCGTGAGGTTTGAGAGGAAAAGGAATCGCCAACCTGACATAGCGGTCCTACATGACTTCGTCCTTGACCACTATGTCACATTCGAGTCTCAGTTGAGCAAGTGTCTCCTGCAGATGAGGAATGTGGCGGCTCGCGGCGGAGGTAACATAGTTGTAAGCCAGTACCTGGTGCGTGGGGGAAAGGCGGCTAACCTTGCATCTGCACTAGCACGCCTTGGAGCCAAGACACATCTAATCGCAAAAACGAGCAGACTTGGCCGTCAGCTTGCCGAAGTCTTCCTAAGGCCTGCAGGCGTGGATACGTCATGCATCAGGACAGACGGCGCGCTCGCACTCACAGTCTCCCTTGAGATTCCAGAAGATGGACGACTGACAAACATAATGCTCAGTGACCCAGGCTCCAACGCTGATTTCAGCTTTTCCGATATTGGAAGGAAAGAGTTAACAATCGTAGAAAAGGCGGACGGTGTAGCCCTCACGGACTGGGCTCTCAACAGAAAGGGTACAGGTCTCGCTGAGGGCGTCTTCAAATGTGTAGGGCGGGAGAAGTTGCTGTTGCTAGATCCCGGTGACGTTTCCCGAAGGGCCGGTAACCTGAAAGGACTCATTGATAGGGTGTTGCGGAAGGGCTATGGAATACTCAGTCTAAACGAGAGTGAAGCGCTCTTTCTTGCAGAGTCTTTGATCGGGAAGAGGGTGGGCAAAGGCTTAGGCTCCCCTGAGCGTAGAGGTTTGAAAGCAGCAAGAACATTAGCCTCTGAACTTGGCATCCGCGTCGACCTCCACACAAGTCTCTTCTCTGCCTCATTCAGGGATGACCACATATTCGTATCACCCACTTACCGGGTGGAGGTGAGACGGGTCACCGGGGCTGGCGACTCTTGGAACGCTGGCAACATGTACGCGGAGTGGGCAGGCCTCGGAGATGAGGAGCGTCTCGAATTCGCGAATGCCTTGGCGGCCTACTATATATCTCATCCTACGGCGGACCACCCCACTCGAACCCAGGTGGAATATTTCATTCACTGCTGCCGACGACGCAAGAGAGACCTGAAGCATCTGGGGCTCGACATTCAGCCGAGTACACGCTGACGAGCTTGAACTTTCCTCCTACACTATGGCCCTAGTTCCCGATCCCTCGCCCTTCAATATACTTCAGAAGATCCACGAGACGACAGGAGAACGCCCACTCGTTATCATACCACGCGAAGACCTTAGCAAAAGACTTGCCGAGAACCATCGTGCTCAGGCCATCCACGACAGCAGAGTGAGGGTTACCCACCACATCTGAGGAGACAAGCGGCTCCTCCGTATATTGAAGTATTCCCCTCATAGTCGTGTCAGCAGCCTCCTTCAATGCTTGATTAATTGAAAAAACGGTGACTTCCCCGCTCAGCTGTGCAACCAAGTCAACTATTGAGCCGTTTGGTACAGGCACCCTCAAGGCGACGCCGTCTAGTCTACCCTCAAGTTCAGGGATAACCTCGGTAACTGCCCTCGCAGCGCCGGTAGTGGTCGGGATTATCGACAGGCATGCAGCTCTGGCGCGGCGTAGGTCTCTGTGCGGTAGGTCGAGCAACCTCTGATCATTAGTGTACGCGTGGCATGTGGACATCAGCCCGTATTCGACGCCGAAATTTTCGTGGAGGACTTTGACGACTGGTGCGAGACAGTTTGTCGTGCAGGAAGCCATTGAGATTATGTTGTGTCTTTTTGCGTTGTACTTGTCTTGGTTGACGCCGAGAACAACCGTTATGTCTGGGTTCCTCGCCGGAGCCGTTATGATGACCTTCCTTGCGCCTGCCGAGATATGTTTGGCCGCGTCCTCACGGCTGGCGAAAAGGCCGGTGGACTCAAAGACATAGTCCACGCCCATGGACTTCCACGGTAGACTTGACGGGTCTCTCTCTGCCAGGACCGCAGTCCTCCTGCCGTTGACGCTGAACGCATGTTCCTCAACCTTGACTTCTGCCTCTAATCTTCGAAGAACAGAATCATATTTCAATAGGTGCCCCAGTGTGCGCGCGTCCGCAATATCGTTCACTGCGACTATCTCGAACTTGTCCTGGAACTCCTTGTCGCGGAGAGATGCTCGATAAAGGTTTCGGCCGATCCTCCCAAACCCGTTTATCGCAACTCCCTTTTTCATCTGGTTCTCACTCAGGCAGAGTTGACAGAATATCTGTCATTCTGCCTTTTGAAATCTATCCTTCAGCTTCTCCAAGACGCTGGGGAGGGTGGTATACTCCATTTCCTCAGGTCCGAGCCTGTGAGGGACGAACGGCCCGTGGGCTCTCATGTAGTAAGCTATCTCGTTAGCCTTGGTACGCGCCGTGTCGAAGGCAGGGTCGGCGAAGAGGTCTGAGGGACCAATCAATCTGGCATTTGAGACTTGAAAGCCGAGGGCTACGACCCTAGGTGGGCCGTCGAATCTGGTGCATTTGTTCTGGGTTTCACTGACACTGACTGGCATCAGTGGGCCGTGGTGCGATCCCCGCATCCAACCCGGGACGAGATGCGGGAAAGCGAATGGCTCAAGCACCTCTCCGACAGCCGGGAGCCCACTTTGGGCTCTCACTATACACACGGGATCATCTTTGCCAACGTATCTGCCTGCGATCATCGAGAGCCTCGCAGTGCTTGCTGCTGCAGAAGGCAATCCGTCACTCCTGAACACTTTGGAGATGACGTACCTGTTTGGGTCTCCAATCAGTGCAAGTAGATCATGGAGCTCCTGAGGGCACCTCAACCTGACTGAGAGGCCTGTATGAGTGTCTAGCACATCAAAGATGAAACCGTTGTGGAGTACCGGGTCGATAACGAGGCCAGCGGTGTTAAAGGGATCTGCAAAGATCTTGTATAATGGCAGGTTCCAAGCGCCCGGTGATGTCTTGTCCGCCAGCAGTATCACTATTGGGTCGCTGGCCCTTTCCTGAAACTCCAGCTCTGCGGCGCCGGGCCCCATCCCTCGTACATTTCCTGAAAATGCCTCAGCCAGAAGATCCTGTCCTGCGGCGTAGAGTTTGAGCGGCTTGGAAACCTTCTCCGTGACCTCCGTGAATGTACTCCAGGCCAACTCATGTATCTCCGCATTGTTCTCGCCCATGCAGTGGCTCATTATGAGTTGAAGGTCATCCCCACAGTGCGTCACGTGAAAGTCCACCAGCAACTCGTCCCTGCGTGCACGCTCCAGCCTCTCTCTCGCGACCTCGAGTTGCCTAGGATGGACAGTGTGGTGACCCGCAAGTGATCCGACATCAGCCTTTATGACTGATATGGTTGTCATATTCTTCGTGGTCAAGCTCTCACTCACGGTCCAGGTGTACTATGTCAAGGGTTCGATTTACATAGTCTACAAGCTTCTTAACTTTTTCACGTAATATCGTCGGCTCGCGTAGCACGTATTGTTGTAATATCGGCTACGGGGCAAGATGTCGATGATCGAAGCTTTAGATACTGGCGAAACCACTATCTGCGCCGAGGCGTATCTGATGATGAAGTCGATTACTTTCCCATTGATTCTGGTCAATCTCAAGGCATACTCAGAGGCGATTGGAGAGGGGGGTGAGAAGCTCGCTAGATTGGCTGCACAAGTCATGTCTGACACTGGCGTATGCATCGGCTTGGCTCCCCAGTTCACTGAGATAAGAAACCTATCCAGGCTGGGGATCCCGATCTTTTCCCAGCACATCGATCCTATTCAACCAGGAGCATATACGGGACATGTCCTTCCAGAGGCGGTAGCGTCTGCAGGCGCGGTCGGCACGATCCTGAATCATTCAGAAAGACGGTTGAAAAAATCGGAGATAGAACTATCGGTGAAGAGGGCAAAGGCGGCAAATCTAGTATCGATTGTATGCTCTGACTCGACAAGAGCTGGAGTGGAGGCGGCGTCAGTTGGCCCTGAGATAGTTGCCATTGAGCCGCCTGAGCTCATAGGAACCGGATTAGCCGTCTCAAAGGCGAAGCCGGAGATAGTCTCGAGGTCTGTCGAGGCCATCAAGAGAGTCAATCCGAACATATCCGTCCTCTGCGGTGCAGGGATCACCTCTGGAAGCGATGTGTTGGCTTCGATCAGGCTCGGCAGCAGCGGGGTCCTGGTCGCCAGCGGGGTCGTCAAGGCACAAGACTGGAAGAAAGTTCTTCTTGAGATGGCGCAGGCGGCTAAAGGAGCCTGATCCAGGGTAGACCAATATTGAAGCTCAGGATCGAATGCCCACCCTGCCTCATAAACAGGGCGTACGTCGAGTCTGAGAAAGCATCCGTGAACCCGGAGGTGAGACTTAGTGCCCTCTTGGAGGCATTCAGGCAAATCGGCTCTAACATCAGGCCAGATGTCACTCCCGCATACCTGGGAACAATAAGGGATAGAGCCATCAAGCAGGCCTCAAACAACCCTGACCCCTTCAAGGAAGACAAGGCTGCCAGCAACGAGGCAGCACTCAGATTGATGCCGATAGTACAGGACTACGTACTGAATGGAGCAGACGAGTCTCAGAGATTGAGAAGAGCATGCCTGATCTCGATAGTCGGCAACGCATTCGAGTTCGGGATAAGGGGCTACAAATTCAATTATTCTGACCTGCCCGAGCTTATCGAGAATGCTGAGAAAGACATTGCAATAGACAACATAAAGAGGTTTGAATCGATATGCGAAAGTGCGGAGCACGCCCTCTTGTTAGCAGACAATGCGGGAGAGATAGTCTTTGACAAGATCCTGGTCAGGCAACTGAAATGCATGGGGCTCAGGGTTACTGTCGCTGTGAAGGCTGCGCCAATAAGCAATGATGCAACAATGGAGGACGCCTTTGCAGCGAATATGGTTGAAGCATCGGATAAGGTTATGACTACTGGAACAGACACGGTGGGTCTGATTCTTGAAGAGTGTAGTAGGGAATTCCTCGGCGCATATGCAGAAGCCGGAATTGTGATAGCGAAGGGGATGGCTCATTACGAGACCCTTTCAGAAAGCGAAATGGCTCAACCTCACATCTTCTTGTTTAAGGTAAAGTGTGCCGCGATAAGTAATGATCTCGGAGTGCCTCTGGGCAAGAATGTTGCATACTTGGTCGAGCCCAAGCAGCCATGAGGTCAAGATGCCTGTTCCTGAGAACTCCTGCCCGCCCCTGCCTCCAGATACTCCAGTTAGTCGATAGTACTACTTATTTGAGTAGCATTAATAAGACACAAGTAAACGTAGACTAGGTCAGGTGTATGAAATGGCATTCATAGGCCCTTGGGAGATCGCGCTGATTCTAGCGATCGTCCTTATCCTATTCGGTCCAAAGAAGCTCCCGGAGCTTGCAAAGGCGCTAGGTGACTCCATCAGACAGTACAGACTAGCCTCTGAAGGAGTTTCGACAACCCCAACCACAGCTACGTCAACGCAACCACCGCAGTTCAAGCCTAGAGAGTCTGAACTGCTTATTGAGACCGCGAAGAAGCTTGGGATCCAGACCGAAGGCAAGACGATGGATCAGATATCCAGAGAGATCACAGAAACTGCATCCCAGTCCACCAAGAAGTGAGCAGAGACAGCAGAGCATCACAGATCCTTGTTGGAATAGCAGAGGCCATGTTAGGAGCTGTAATTCTAGCCGGCGGTACGAGTTCCAGATTCGGGCGGAGCAAAGCCCTAATCGAACTCGGCCATAAACCACTCATGCTTCACGTTGTCGATGTGTGTCTAGCCGTTGTGGATAGCGTCAAAGTCGTCATATCAGGTAGTGATAATGTGGCAGCCTACGCCTCCATTCTCCCAGCCGGGGTGGACCTCATCAGAGACGCAGGAGAGCATAGAAATCCGCTCAACGGTCTCGCCTCAGGAATTGCAGAACTGAACTCTGAGTATAGCGTTGCTCTAGCCTGCGATACTCCCTTTATCACGGTCAAACTCTTGGAGCTACTCTTCAAGAAGGCGGCTGGGTTTGATGCCGCAGTCCCACGTTGGCCGAACGGCTACATCGAGCCACTGCACTCAGTATACAAGAACAGATCAGTGAATGAAACTTTGCCACTTGTAATGAAGGATGAGAACGCCGGGGTTTCAAGTCTAGTGAGTGCACTCCACTCCGTAAGATACGTGGGGCTTGAAGATATCAGAAGAGTCGATCCTGATCTCACCTGCTTTCTGAACATCAACACCTTGCGGGATCTGGAGCGTGCGCGCCTGCGCTTTAGTGGCGTAAGGAGTGCTTGGCTGGAAGCCCTCAACACGACTGAGATTCCGGTTCGGTAACGGGAGGCTGGTCCAGATAGCCGAGGTTGAACTTTCAGAGAAGAGGATGAGTTTCTGGGAACATTTGGATGAGCTTCTCTCCAGGCTGAGAATAATCTTTATCTCGGTAATAGCCTCAGGGTTCTTGATCGGTTTCTGGCCCGCTGACCCACGCGGCTTCTTGGACCCAACAGGACTTTACAGACCCATAATATCAGTGGTAATGCATAGGATGAGAAGCGACCTCCTCCCTGCCGGTGCGAGGCTGATAGCAGGCGGTTTGATGGACACCGCCTATGTCTACATAACCCTGTCATTTCTCATTGGAATAGTCGTATCATCCCCCCTTATCGGGTACCAACTCTATGCATTCATTAATCCAGCTCTATACCCACAGGAGAGAAGGTACATCTCCAAGTTTCTGTTAGCTTTCCTTGGCCTCTTCACATTCGGTGTGGTGATGGCCTACTACTTGATGCTCCCTCTAACCTTCAGGATAATTGTCTGGTTCATAGAGTCGGGCGGGGCTGAGCCATTGATCAACATCCAAGACTTCTACAACATGATCATAACCTTGATGGTAGGTTCAGGTCTACTGTATACTGCGCCGGTCTTCATTGTACTCCTTGTCCAGGCGGGCATACTGCCGGCGAATTTCATATCTGGAAAACGAAAGTTGATGTACGTCGGCTTCCTAGTCGTCACAGCCGTTATAACGCCAGACCCCACCATAATAACTGACATCATCATAATGCTCCCCTTCATCATAATATTCGAGTCCGCGGTTCTGGCCGCAAGAAGGATAGAGAGAAAAAGAGCCAAGTCCACGGGTTAAGCTCCTAATTCCGAGCAGGGGTGCGCCAAGAAGCTTGGCTGACTCATCCGTGAACATTATGCGCGGTGCATCCCTCCTCGTTCTCGACACCTCGTTAAGCGCCTTGGTCGGCGTCATCGCCTTCGCCTTGATCAGTCGCCTGATATCTAGGTCAGAGATGGGTGTGATGACCGCCCTTCTACTGCTCACAAGCACGCTTCAGCTCGTATCGAGTCTGGGCCTTCCTAGTGCAGCTACCAAGTTCATCTCTGAAGCCGCAGCGGCGGAAGACACCGCTGCCGCTGCGGCCGTCGCGTCACATGCGATCAAGACCACTCTTGTGGCTGCCTTCGCCTCGTCCACCTTGTGCTTTGCATCCTCAGGGGTCCTCTCAAGCTTACTTTTGGGAACTGCTCGACACTACCAGCTATTTCAGGTCCTTGCCCTCAACATCTTCTTTGCGAGTCTGATCCCGATCTTGACGGGGATACTGCTGGGATTGAAGCGCCTCAGAGAAATCGCGATCTTTGGAGTTGCAAGTTTCTGTTTACAGCAGACGCTTGTGGTGCTCCTGCTCCTCTGTCACTACGGTCTCTTCGGGGTTGTCGTCGGCTGGGTGGTTGGCAACTTCTTCAACTTCATAGCCTCCGCAATGTTGATTATACGTTCATTAAACCTCTCCGAACCCAACAGATTTGATTTAC
>JAWCLX010000047.1:9410-9825 GCA_038850385.1 Bathyarchaeia archaeon
GCTTCTGAGATACTCTTGGCCCCTTTACCCAGTGGCATTTGTAAGTCTACTTGACAATTGGTTCGATAGAGTGCTATTCATAGGTCACTCACTCAGTGAGCTAGGGATCTATAATGTCGCGTACAAGGCCTTCGGATACTTCTACGCTATGCCTATCGTCGTGTCTGACGCTTTGTTTCCTCACTTCTCGGAGTTGAGGAGCAGGGAGGGCCTTGACCGATTGTCTACAGCCTTCAAATCTACGTCGAGGTACCTCGCGCTGATTGCCACGCCAATTGCGCTAGGTGGTGCTGCATTAGCGTGGCCCCTCATCAGGCTGTTTGCCGGCCGGGGATACGCGGCCGCAGCTCAACCTCTGTCAGTCCTGTGCGTCTTCTCAGCAGTCTCCGCGATTGGACTTGTACTCGGGAAGATC
>JAWCLX010000048.1:0-423 GCA_038850385.1 Bathyarchaeia archaeon
TCGTTGTGGCCATTGAGTAGACTGGTGTCCCAGGCTGGGCCGGGGAACTCAAGCTGTAACCGTTTATGATGTTCATCCAGTAGTAGCTCGTCATCGCCGCTACTGCTTCAATCGCCCCAAGGAATAGGAATGCTTGAGCAAGTAGGTTGGCACTCAGTATGCTCTTCTCCCGCCTCCGTGGGGGGAGTCTCATCACATCTTCCTCAGGCGGTTCAGCCCCAAGTGCAAGCGCTGGAAGCATGTCTGTTCCGAGGTCGACTGAGAGTATCTGCATCACGTTCAGAGCTAGGGGAACGTTTGCCAGAGCAAAGAGCACGAATGGGACTATCTCAGGTACATTGCTAGCGAAGATGTATTTTGTGAATTTCTTGATGTTGTTGTAGACGGCGCGCCCCTCCTCAACTGCGTTGACTATTGATGTGA
>JAWCLX010000048.1:505-9716 GCA_038850385.1 Bathyarchaeia archaeon
GGCAGCCTCCTTGGCGACGTCTGTCCCAGAGATTCCCATCGCGACTCCGATGTCAGCCCGTTTGAGTGCAGGAGCATCGTTGACTCCGTCACCAGTCATCGCGACGATGTGGTTCAAAGCCTGGAGTCCCATGACTATCCTGAGTTTATGTTCAGGTGTTATGCGGGCGAAGACTATGTTCTCCTCTCTAAGAACCTCCTGAAGCTCTTCATCTGATAGCGACTCGATCTCTTCACCGGTAACGACCCTTGCCCGACCAGTTATGATCCCGAGTTTTCGAGCTACCGACTCGGCCGTCAAACCGTAGTCGCCTGTCAGCATGAGAACTCGGATACCGGCCTGCTTACACCTTCTTATCGCCTTCTCAACCTCAGGTCTTGGAGGATCCGTCATGGCAACTAGTCCTACAAAGGTCAGATCACACTCCACCGTATGTGATGTAAGCAAGGTGTGATCTTCCAGATCCCTGTATGCAAGCCCTAGGACTCTGAGGCCGTCTCTGGCGTAGCTGTCGATCTGTCTTCTAACCATCCCCTTCTCGAGGTCGTCTATAGGGACTGGTCTTCCACCCTTGAGTATAGTCGTGCTCAGGTCAAGTAGTTCAGCTGGTGCACCTTTAACGTACACCCTGAGGTTTCGAGGCCTGTGGCCTGCCAATGTTCCTGGACCAGCATGGCTTACGACTACGCTCATCCGTCTTCTCTTAGACTCGAATGGCAGCACGGTCACCCTACTAGTCAATGGTGGGTAGGGGATGTCTGCTTTGAGGGCGGCGACTAATAGCGCCCCTTCTGTGGGGTCGCCGAGAACACTCCACTTTTTGTTCTGGTCAGTGGGCGGCACGAGGCGGGCGTCATTGCAGGTTATCGCTGTGGTAAGCAGGAGCTGCAGGTCAGGATTATTCTCTACAGGGGCCCCCGTCGTAGTGGACAAGAAGCTGCCTTGAGGGTTGTATCCTGTCCCTGTCACATGAATATTCTGCCCTCCAACCCATACGTGAGTGACTGTCATCTCGTTGCATGTGAGCGTCCCGGTCTTGTCTGTGCAGATCACCGTGGTGCAACCTAGAGTCTCGACGCTGGAAAGCCTCTTTATTATTGCTCGACGTTTCGCCATCCTCTGCATCGAGATCGCAAGTGACAAGGTTACCGTCGGCAGCAGACCTTCAGGCACATTCGCAACGATCATTCCTATTGCAAAGAGGAAACTCTCAGCCGCGGCGAGTCCAAGTGATAGAGAAACGAGAAAGATTGTGATGCCGAGAAGTACTGCGAATAAGGTTACTGTAACCGTTACTCTCCTGAGCTCCTTCTGCAGCGGGCTCTGCTCCTCCTCAACCGCCTCTGTCAGGTGCGCAATCCTGCCGAACTGCGTCCTCATTCCTGTGGCGAAGATTACTGCGACGCCTGATCCTGAAACCAGATTCGTTCCGCCGAAGACTAGGTTCGGGAGTCTGTAAGGGCTCGTCTTCGTCCTCAAAACGATAGGCTGGGATGTCTTTGTAACAGGCCTCGACTCGCCTGTCAGTGCAGATTCATCAGTCAGCATCTTGAAGTTCCTGATGACCCTGCCGTCTGCCGGGATTCTGTCACCCTCAGAGATCACAACTAAATCTCCGGGAACCACGTTCTGAGCTGGCACCTGTCTTTCAGCGCCGTCACGAATCACGCGTGCGTATTGAGGGATGAGTTTCTTAAGCTCCTTCGCGGTCCGCTCAGCCCTGTATTCTTGCCAGAAGCTGAAGGCGGCGTTCACCATCACGACTCCAACTATCGCCCACGCAAGCTGAGGCATATTCCCGATGTAGGCCATTACAGAAGCAACCCAAAGCAGCAGAGCCATGGGGTTTGTGAGGTTCGCTGCGAATCGCCAAGACAGAGGTTTGCCCCGCGCCTCCACGATCTCATTCAGGCCGTAACGGCGCAGCCTCGAGGATGCCTCGCTCTCGCTTAGCCCACTGTAACTGCTTCCCAGAGCTTCCAAGACCTTCTCGATGGGCATCGAGTAGTACTGCTCGAGAGCGCCGGATTCCGAGGTGTGCAACTCAGACCCTGTGTAGGCTTCTAACCCAGAGAAACGTAATTAATGAATCTTCTTACTGACCTCAGGTTCCAAGCAAGCTCTACTACTTGACTCTCGGCAACCCATTCACTAAATGTGCTCTAGCGGTCTCGGAGTAAGACAAATAGGCTGGCCGACCTCTAGACTAAGCCCCCTCGGAGTCGGCAGCAGATTGGGTAATGCGATAGAGACCTTCAAGCTCACAAAACGATTCAAGAACATCGTAGCTGTTGACCATCTGAACATCAAGATCAAGCAGGGTGAGATCTTCGGGTTGCTTGGACCCAACGGCGCGGGGAAGACTACAACCATCTCTATGCTCTGCACTATTCTCAGACCGACAGAGGGAACAGCTACAGTCAACGGATTTGATATACTGAAGGAGTCTGATGAGGTCAGGAAGTCTATTGGCATAGTCTTCCAGCAACCAAGCGTCGATGATATCCTCACCGGCAGAGAGAACCTAATCTTGCACGCAATGTGGTATGGTGTACCCAAGGCAATACGCCGAGAAAGGATCGATGAGGTACTCAAGCTGGTAGGTCTGGAATCGAGACAGAACAGTCTTGTGAAGACGTACTCTGGAGGTATGAGGCGGCGTCTCGAGCTTGCCCGCGGTCTCCTCCACCTCCCCAAGGTTCTATTCTTGGACGAGCCGACCCTAGGCCTCGACCCCCAGACCCGCGAGGTGATATGGGAGTATATTGAGCAGATGTCGATAAGTCGAGACATGACTATAGTCCTTACGACGCACTACATGGAGGAGGCGGACAGGCTCTGTGACAGGATCGCTATAATCGATCAGGGCAAGATAGTCGTCATGGACACTCCTGAAGCCCTCAAGGCGGAGGTGGGCGGGGACATAGTCTGCTTGAGAACGGCTCCTGCAGATCCTGATAGGTTCAGGAAGATTGAGGGCGTCAGCAAGGTCGAGGTTCAGGAGGACAACGTCGTGCTGACCGTCAGGAATTCAGGTGAGCGGTTGCAGGAGATCCTTGAGGCCTCCGGCAAGGTTGAGAGCGTCCAGATCAGGCCGGCGAGTTTGGATGATGTCTTCATCAGGTACACAGGCAAGGAGATACGGCCTGAGACCGGTGAAGGCGGGATCGCTCAGAGGATAATGCGGCAGAGGACTTTACGATGAGGCAGGCTGAGGCGGTCTACGCCCTATGGTTTAGGGAGTTTAAGGTGTTCACGCGTGAGAGATCACGCATAGTAACCTCGATCTTCACTCCGATGCTCTGGATATTCGTCTTTGGCGGAGGACTCGGATCCACTGTGAGCATCGAGGGAATCAACTACCAAGTCTACATCTATCCAGGCATCGTTGCGATGAGCGTGCTCTTCAGCTCCGTCTTCTACGGTGTATACATAATCTGGGACAGGAAGATCGATATACTCAAAGAGGTCCTCGTGGCTCCTCTGTCAAGGTCCACGGTATTCGTGGGCAAGGTCCTTGGAGGATGTACAGACTCCATGATCCAAGCCTCGGTCATGCTCCTGATAAGTTTCGCAGTGGGGGTCTACCTCTCCCCGATGAGTTTTCTATTGGCCTTCCTCATACTCTTCCTGCTATCGCTCAGCCTGGTCAGTACAGGCCTGATAATAGGTTCACTCATGGAAAGCCCTGAAGGCTTCAACATGATAGTCAGCTTCCTCGTCTTTCCACTCTTCTTCTTCAGCGGTGCACTCTATCCTCTGAGCAATCTTCCTATGTGGCTCTCGGCAATAACCTACATCGACCCGGTGACCTATGGTGTCGACGGTCTTAGAACAGCAACAATCGGCGTCTCCCAGTTTCCACTCCATCTTGACCTTGCTGTTCTGGCCGTCTTCGCGGCGGTGATGTTCACTGCGGGAACCAAGACCTTCGAGCGCATGAAGTAGAGGCTGCAAGAGAGGGTTCAGGCCAGTTTAGAGTTGAGTTGGCTTGAGCAGAGGTTGGCGATTCATGGATCTGGGGGATCTTTCCCCAGTCTCGACTCAAGTGATCTATCACGCAGTAGCAGAGTCTGTCGACAAGGGCATGTCCCCGAACACCATAATCTTCTGCCGCCCGAACAGCCCATTCGTCTGTCTCGGCTACCATCAGGAGCTCGATGTGGAGATAGACGTCGAGTACTGTAGGCTGAGGGGGCTGCCTATAGTGAGGAGAATTCTTGGCGGCGGGGCTGTCTACCTTGACAACGACCAACTATTCTATCAGGTGGTAGCATGCAAGTTTGACCCGGACGTACCAGGAACTGTACAAGGTGCCTTCAGGAAGTATCTTGAGGCGCCTGTCAAGACATATAACGATGTCGGCATTCCAGCATCCTACAGGCCGGTGAACGATATTGAAGTCGACGGCCGAAAGATAAGCGGGAGCGGCGCAACAGAAGTAGGGTCGTCGGTCATCCTCACTGGAAACATGATTTTCGACTTCAACTTCGATGAGATGGCAAGAATACTAAAGGTTCCCAGTGAGAAGTTCAGGGATAAGGCGGCGAAGACTCTTAGGGAGAGACTCACCACGATGAAGAAGGAGCTTGCTGAACCTCCATCGAAGGAGCTGGTCAGGCAGCTTCTGAGACGCAACTACGAGTTAACCCTTAACATTGAATTGAAAGATGGTATGCTCTCATCTGAGGAGCTGAATAGAATCAGAGATCTTGAAAAGCAGTATTCAAGCCCTGACTGGCTCCATCTGGTTGAGAATGAACATGAGGAGCTTGTTCAGAGAAGGAACCTGAAGATCACAGGCCGAGCCTTCATAGGTGAAGTGGTGCATAAGACTAGAGGAGGAATCCTACGCGTCCTAGTCGAAACACTTGACAACAAGATAAGTGAAATCATGATCACCGGAGACTTCTCATTCATTCCAAAAGAACATCTGAAGACCCTGGAGAGAGAGCTTCAAGGAACAGAAGTTTCTGAAGAGACCCTGACTGAAAGGATCCTCCGCGTATATGAAGAGTACAGCATTGAATCTCCAGGGCTAACCGCTGAAGATATAGCAGGGGCTGTAGCCGCAGCCGCTTCTGGGAAGAACTGAGCTTTCAAATCTCTTCATGACTATTCAACTGTTGAAGACAGTCTTGGATTGAAGATGGTGTTGGCCCAGGAGCGCAAGATGACTGGGGAGCTCGCTGCAGACCTCATAGCCGAATACTCAACTCTAGGAATCGATCTGTGATGTCTATGGCGCTTAGACGGTTCCTTCAGACCGGGGTCTGCTGACTCTTCTCCCCGCTCGACTTCTTCCCAAGAACGTACTCGGGGAAGCCTCTAGGAGCATTGGCTGGAAGGCCCAGTTTCCTCCGCATCCGGTACACGGATGAGGGGGGAACATGAAGCTCCTTAGCGATCTCCCTATCATTCAATCCTTTCTTATGAAGCTCAAGAAGCCTATCCTGAGGTATCTCAACACGTTTCCGAGGTGCTCGAGCCCGTCTCTTCTTGACAGCTCTGGCCTTCTCCAGCTCATTGACCTGCTCCTCCAACTTCAGGACTATTGCCCAGAGGCTTCCTGTGACTGAAATGCCACATCTGTCACAGAAGTTCGAACCGGCGGATAGTACGTTCCCGCAATCACTGCAACAGTATTGTGAGGTAACCACGACCACACGCCCTCTACCATCAGTCCGGAAGTACCTACGTCTGCCGATCAACCTCGAAGACTGCAGACACTAATATGATAATGTTCAACCCTAAATTGTTTTGCATCTCCTACTTTGCAAGGGCTGTCCTGCCGCCTCCAACCTGCCAGGAATCCGCAGCCGCTCAGCATGAGACTACCTCATATAAGCGCCGATGCTGCTCTAACCTCAACCTTGCAGACGCAGTATCCTTAGAATCTGATTACCAAAGAGCAAGATCAAGACAGCTACTCCGCATCCTAAAGTGGTACCTGCAACCACGTCTAGAGGCCAGTGTGCCCCAACGTAGATCCTGCTGTAGGCTATGACCGATGAAAACAGATAGAAAAGAAGGGTCTTTCTCGGGAAACTTGCTGCCAGAAATGTTGCAGACAGAAATGAGGCTTCCGAATGCCCGCTTGGGAAACTGAACCCTCCTCCTCTATCGAGGACTCGCGCTTCAGGAATCACCTGGTACGGCCTGACTCTGCCCGCCAGAAGCTTCAGCGATGTATTCAAGGCAGAGTCGATTGAGAGTGCGATGAGAAGTAGGAAGGCCTCCTTCTGTCTCCTCTTGTATGCGAGGTAGACGACTGACCCAAACCAAAAGACTGATCCAAGATAGGCTGCCAATTTCATTAGAGGGTCAAGAAGCAGGTTTGAGTACTCCACGTTGATAAGGAGAAACGCCGCCTTGTCCCAGGTGACCAGCGGTTGGGGGCCGAGTCTCCCGGTGGTCTGCGAACCTAATGGGAAAAGATCCTCAATGATCTCGGCGAGTATGAGAAATAAAGTCAGAATCACGGGTAATAGAAGCCTTGAGATCTTGCTCAAGTATATTCCAGCTTACATCGGGAGGCTCATAGCAGTAATGTCAGGTTTCTCCAGCACCGTTTATGCCTGCATACCTGTTGTTCCTAGAGTTGCTTTCGCATCCTCCTATGGTGAATGCAGCCGAAAAGTGTAGGGGCTTCCCCGGTTACCTCATAGCCGTTCTTCAGATAGAATCCTACAGCATTCTCTCTTGCATTGACAACTACATATCTGGCACCCTTCTCTCTTATCCTCCTCTCGAGTTCCTTGATTAGTGAGCTTCCCACACCTTTACCTCGGTACTCAGCCTCAACAGCCATATACCTGATCTGGGCCTCCTCCTCAGAGTTGAAGTGAGCTCTACCGACACCCACAACTCTACCTTCTGCACAAGCCATGACGTGTATAGCACACCCCTCATACTCGTCTTTCTCAGTTCCTTTGGGTTGCTTCCATGGCCTTCTAAGGATCCTCCAACGCAGGTCATAGTATCTCTCGAAATCCTCCTCGGTCTCTGGTTGACAGATCCTGATCTTCACGCAAGTCGCCTTCGAAAGTTCTTTGTAGGGGCTGTATCCCCGTTCTGAAATGCCTGCGCCAATATGTTTTTACTCTCCTGCTGAGTCTAGTTACTCAGGTGAGTTGCTTGGCACTTGCAATCATTGGAGCACTCGGTGGCGCTGCGCTCGGCGGTATTGGTGGACTGGCGGTAGGAGGACTGACTGGAGCGGCTTTAGGAGGTCTGGCCGGCGGTGCCGCCGGCGGCCTGATAGGTGGAGCTTACCAGTACGCGCGAAGACCAGTATATGTATACCCGTATCTTCCCACGTTCTACTATCCTTCATTCTACGCATATCCACGCGCAGTCTTCTACGCACCAGCCATCTTCAGGCAGTGGTAGCTCCGGCAGCCTTCCTCCCTTTCCTTATTTTTCGGACTCATGGGTCTTCATGATGGAGCCCGGCAGAGTCAGCTTTGGTGTTGAAATCTGACATCTCTAAGGTTTCAGTATTATCTTGATGACTGGTTCAGTCCTCTTGTCTAGGATCTCGAGAGCCTTAGGGGCCTCCTCGAGCGGCATTACATGAGTCACCATAGACTCCGGCTTCAATCTGCCGTTATTTAACCAGTCTATGACTGTCTTGAAGTCGCTCTTTGTGTACGCGCTCGAGCCGAGGATCTCTCTTTCCTGGACAACTAGCTGGTTGAGGTCTGCTCTCACCTCTTCCTCGAAGAGGGTTACGGCGACTATCGTCCCGCCTCTTCTGGAGAGTGAGAGAGCGTCTGTCATTGCTCCAGGGTAGCTGGACGCTACTATCACTGAGTCAAACCCCTCATGACTGAGTTCTTGCGCAACCTGCTTGAGGTTCTGCGAGCGGACATCTATCGTAGCGTCTGCTCCTAAGAGCTGGGCTACTCTCAGATTCGGCTCAGCTATGTCAGTGCCAACTACCAGACTGGAGCCCAGCATCCTCGCTGAGGCTGCAGCCCCGATCCCGATGGGTCCTAACCCAAGAATCAAGGTTGAACGCTCCTGAACATGGGCTCGGCGTGCAGCATGGAGGCCTACAGCGATCGGCTCAGCCAGAACTCCTGAAGTATAGGAGACCCGGTCCTCAAGGACCATGAGTCTCTCAGCTGGTGCAACGAAATACTCGGCGAAGGCCCCCTCCCAGCCGCCGACTCCTGGAACGATCTTCCTCGGGCAGATGTTGTATCTGCCTTGGTTACAGTAGACGCATTCGCCGCATGCTATCTGCGGTTCCACAGCCACCCTTGTCCCCGCCTCAACCCCTGAGACTTTCGCCCCCAGCCTGTAGACTCGGCCAGCGACCTCGTGCCCCAGCACGACCGGGGGCTTCCTGAAGGGGTGGACTCCTCTGTAGGTGTGCAGATCTGAGCCGCAGACTCCGGCTTCAACAACCTCTACAAGAACATCGTCGTCTCCGACCTTCGGAAGGGGTATATCCAGTATCTCGATTCTGAACGGTTTGGAGAGGACAGCAGCCTTCATCGATATCTACGCTCAACTGGACTGAGTATCGCCTCGACCGGCCCTGTGAGAGTTGACTTTCAGTAGCTCCCTCCCTTCTTCTTTTCTGCCTTGATCACTGTGTTCCTCAATACGCCTATCCCCTCGATCTCGAGCTCGACTGTGTCTCCGGGCCTTATCCACCTGTCTATCTCGGCCCCACATCCCCCACCAACAGTCCCAGAGCCGAAGAACTCTCCTGGATAGAGAGTCTCATCTTGGGAGCAGTACTCTATCAGATCCTCCCATCTCCAGTACATCTCCCCACTGTTTCCTTCACAGGTAACCTCGCCGTTTATCCTACTTATCATCTTTAGATTCCTTATCCTGTTGTGTATCTCGTCAGCTGTCACCAGGTACGGCCCCATTATATTGCTGTGGTTGAAGTCTTTCCCCTTGGCTGGGCCCATGTTGACCTCCATCTCGAGCATCTGCCTGTCTCTTGCGCTCACATCATTGAATACCGTGTAGCCGGCGATGTGGTCTGCAGCCTTCTCTTTAGGTATGTCTGTTCCCGCTTTTCCAATGTACATGCCGAGCTCCAGTTCATAGTCCAGTCTGTCAGTGTAGCTTGGCCATAGTATAGGGTCTTCTGGCCCAGCTACAGTATTCGGGTTGCCTTTATGGTAGATTGGTATCTGGTACCAGATCTTGGGTATCGTCTTGCCGCGGCGCTTGAGGGCAGTCT
>JAWCLX010000049.1:0-9518 GCA_038850385.1 Bathyarchaeia archaeon
TCTATCCGGAGACGATATAATCCTTGGCTGAAAGGTGGAAGACCGCCTCCTTAGGCGAGTACCACAAGGATTAATCCTTCGGGTTTCAAGTGATCCAGGTGGGTTCAAAGGTCTTGGAGCTCAAGAATGTTCTCAGAAACTATACGTTGGTTGACCTAACTCACGCCCTGGAGGAGGGAACTCCATGCTACCTTCCATATCACCACATGTGCTGGATGTCAAGGAGGAAGGGGGATGGATACAACGCCTATGTCATACAGGTAGCTGAACATCATGGAACCCATGTCGATGCCCCTTCTCACGTCGGTGGAGCGAAGTGGCTTGAAGATGTTGATCTTGATGTCTGGCATGGGCCCTGCCGGGTTCTGAATTTTGAGTCTAAGAGAGAGGGTGAAGAGGTTTCAAGTTCAGAGATTAAGAGGTGGGAGAAGCTCCATGGCAGCCTACGTGCAGGCGATATCGCGCTTCTCAGATACGGCTGGGACAGGAGATGGACTACCAAGCGCAGAGGACGAGGCGATCGTGAACTGCTAAGATTCCTGAGGGATTTCCCAGGCCTCTCAGTTGGAGCAGCGGCTTATCTTGGGGAGAGACGGGTGAAGATGGTCGGAACCGATACTCCAACAGTGGATTCTGTCGCGGCCTTCTTGGACGCCCAGAATCTGGGAAAGGTTGAGCCTGCTCACATCAAACTGCTGCGGGAATTCAACATCCCTATCCTAGAGGGATTGAAGAACCTTGACAAGCTCCCCATAGACGGAGCCTACCTCTTCGCCTTCCCCCTCAACATTCGACAGGGCTCAGGCTCGCCTGTCAGAGCCGTGGCATTCACCCCGAAAAGGCAGGGTGCCGTTGATGTGGATGGCTTGTTCCCTCACGCGCCAAGTTGTCGTCGACATCGTGTAGCTGGACGGGGGATCAGTATTCCGCAGGGTTAACTATCAGTGGTGAATTCATACTCTGGCTTCTCTTAGATGGATGGTCTTGGCGATGCCTTTGCCCGCTGCCATCTGGCTTTCGTCAGCAGTTAATAGTGCTGTCTTCAGTTCCTCGGCAGCTTGCAGGTAGGTGGCGTCGTAGAAGGTTGTCTTCTTAAGCCTAGCGATCTCCATGGCTCGTCTAGCTCTTTCAATGTCAGGCGTGAGCAAATTTAGATCTATCCGCATGAGTGACGCGATGGCGTCGCTGGCATCCTCATCTGTGAGTTGCGCGTTCATCCAGACGGAGTTCCCGACCTCGTAGATGATATGGATTGGTGCAACAAGCTTCAATGCGCCTCTGACAAATGCGTCCTTCACTTCCACAGCCTTGTTTGAAAGCTCCTCTGTGTTGAACCACTTGGCTACCACGCTTGCATCAACAACGAGTCTCATGCTCTTTGATTCTACGTTCAATCATGCGGCGGATGTAGTTCGCCCAATCCTCCTGTACTTTGCCCATCCTTTCTGAGGTTCTTTGGAACTCTTACACTGATGATAGACACGGTTGATCAACAATTTTGTAGACAGAATAGTCGTATAAGTCTGCTCATTGAAAGCTAAAGCCTCCCCGTGCTTCACCAGGATCTGGCACGAAGGCGGCTGACAGCTCCAAAGACTATTCTGTCAAGCTGTACCGTGAGGGCATAGTCACCCTTCGAAGCATCTGCCTTAGCCAGCATGAGCTCGAGAGGAATAATCGATGTATTAGATCATGGAGTCGAAGGCAATGTAAGACGTTATTAGCAGATGAAAGCGATTAAACCCATAGCTGGGTGTTCAAGTTGATTCCTCACCAACCACCTTCTAGAAGAGTCTGAAACCAAATCAGATGGAACAACTGAACCCACGTTCCGAGTCTCAACAGCCTCAATTCCCACCGGTGCACCAGATTAATGATTGCGGACATGATCACAGGTCGTATGTTTTTCTGGAGAGAACTATGTTCAAGTATATGTTTGAACATTATCCCAGGTGGTCAGCCTTGACAAAGACGATAACGATAAGAGATGAGATCTACAGGAAACTGCTGACAGCCAAGAGGAAAGATGAGAGCTTCAGTAGGCTATTTGAGAGACTCGTCGAAGGCGTGAGGCCGCTAGAAACCCTGAAGAAACTCAGAGGATGCGTTGAGTTCAAAGATAAGCAGAAGATGCTTTCTGAGATCCAAGCTTTGAGGGCCGAGCGCAGGCTATGATCATATTAGACACAGATGTTCTGATCGAGATATTTGATAAGGAATCGGAAAGAGGCGACAAAGCCCTAGGGGATATTCTTGAAAGCGGTGATAGCATAAGCACTACAGCCATAAACCTACACGAGATAATGTATGGCCTCCGTAAATACGCGAAACCTGTCAAAGAAGTTCTGCAGTTGCCAGTACTAAACTACACAAAGGAAGACGCCAATCTATCGGCTAGGATAGAGCTGGAGGCCGAGAAAGTGGGGTCGCCTATGCGTAGGACAGATGCCATGATAGCCGCCATAGCGATTAACAACAGAGCAAGCCTGTACACACTAGATGTGAAACATTTCAAGCCGCTGGAACTGCATGGTCTCAAACTCTTTCCTCTAACCTAGTATCTTTTGGCAACCGCCGCAACATTTGAGCTCAGGGCACCAGTCTTCACCCAAGGCCGATCTCAGTGGGAGGTGCAGCGATCATGTAAAGACCTCCTGATCCAGCTTGCAGGCCAGATGATTCCACTTGCCGATTGATGTCGAAAATACTTGACGTCATGTGCGCTGAAAAGCAACGCATCCATTAGGATCTCAGGCACAGAATATCATCTAGGCTGTTCCAGCACCGAGAATGCGGCTGATCAATCTCGGTTCCGTATCTTCATTCTTAGGTTCCAGGTTATTCTGCACGTTTGCCATTAGGAGCTGCGGAAGGCCTTCCCATGTCTCATCGTCCTGCGCTGTTACCGGTGCCGGTGCGATGGCTTTCAGGCCTTGAGGCTACTGGCCCAGTATCTCCTTCTCTGATCTTCTCAGCGTCTTATCGAGTTCTTTCTCGACATCTGCTGGCAGGGGGGCTGGCTGATGTGTTGATAGTATCTGCTGCGTCTTCTCTCTGGCTCTTCTCAGCAGATCCTTGGAGCCGCTCTTCACCCAGTTGTTTCTCATCTGCCTGTCGAAGAGTCCGGGTATCCAGTGTTCTTTCTTGAAGTACTGTAGGGTGTGCTTCTGTGTGATGAAGTGGCCGCCTGGACCGACCTTGTCTATTATGTCGAGGGCGAGAGTCTCATCTGTGACTTCGACGCCCCTTAAGAGGTAGGTTATCATCGAGAGCATCTCATCACAGATGGTTAGAAGCTCCAAGCTTCCGGTCAGCCCGAAATTAAGATATGACCCAACATCATGGACCAGGTTAGCACCGCTGGCGGCGGCGATGAAGAGGCTTAGCCCCGCCTCGAATGTGGCTTGGCCGTCCAGAAGCTTTGAGTCCGAGCATCCCCCTGTGCTCCAGGTAGGGAGACTGTAGTGCCGTCCGAGTTGAGCCATCGCAAGGTTGAATATCATCCATTCCGGGGAACCGTAAGGGAAGACGCCTGTCCTCTGGTCCATCAATGAGGTGTCAGACCCGTAGATGAACTTGGCACCTTTCCTGGTGAATTGAGCGATCACGTTGCCGCTGAGTGTCTCAGCGTTTGACTGAACAATGGCGCCTGCGAGTGTTGCTGGGGCTGTTGAGCAGCATGCGGGTGATGGGATATACGCGACCGGAAGGTCTGCATCCGCGAATGTCATGAGGTTCTTTACGTGGCTCTTACCGTGGGTTAATGGTGATATCGGTTCGCTATACATGCCGAGCAATGGTCTCTCCTTCAGTCCTTCTCTGCCACCGGCGACTGCTGCCGCCATATCAATCAGGTAGTTCGCTTCAACGCCGAAGTCCACGACCATAACAGGCTTCTCTGTGTTCCTGAGCGCTGCGTCAAGATCATGAAGTGGCATGACAGGCTTCGGCACGTCCTGAGCTGTGAAGAGCGGCATCACAAAATCGATCGAGTCTAAAGCATCAGCAAGCCTGACCGCGTTGACCGTGTCGTTCTTAGTCGATGGCCTGAGAGATCCAGATTCAGAGTCGAGGATGCTGGTCGCTCCCTCCCCAGGGCCGAAGTTCACCCTCTTACCCTCAAGCCTTATGTCATGTTCCCGGCTTCTTCCAGCGAAGAGTATGGTCCTCGCTGAGTTTCTGATAGCCTCATCAACAATGTTCTGAGGGATCTTGACGATCCTCCTCGAGAAGTCTACGTCGCAGCCGATCGAGGCCAGAAGCTTGAGGGCGTCTTCCTCCTCGACCCTGACCCCTGTCCTCTCAAGGACCTCCAAGGTTGCTGTGTGAATCCTATCGATCTCATCCCTCGAGAGTACCTCGAAAAGACCAATCTTAGGGGTCTCTATCATTCCGCTTACTCTCTGATTCCCAAGACCTTCTTTACGAGTTTCACAGCCCCGACCGCGTCTTCAGCATAGCCGTCTGCACCTATCTCATCAGCCCACTCAGGGGTGACAGGCGAGCCGCCTACAACAACCTTGACCGTGTTGCGTAGCTGACTCTTCCTGAGGGCCTCTATCGTCTCCCTCTGCATCGGCAGAGTCGTAGTCAACAGGGCTGACATGGCAACGACATCCGGCTTATCCTCTCTCACAGCCTGCACGAACCTCTCAACAGGAACGTCGACCCCGAGATCCTTCACCTCGAAACCTGCTGTGAAGAGCATCATCCCAACTATGCCCTTTCCTATATCATGTATGTCTCCTGCAACAGTGCCTATGGCTATGCGGCCGAGGGGCTCACCCTTCCCCACACCCTCAAGCATCGGCTTCAGGTATTCTGAGATCACCTTCTTGGCAGCCTCACCAGCGGTCACAAGCTCTGCCAAGTAGAGCTCACCCTTCTCGAACCTGTCACCGACCTCCCTGAGGCCCCCAGTCAATCTGTCAAGCAACTCCTGAGGGCTGTGGCCCTGCTCCAGAGCCTTCTTCGTAGCCTCGACAAGCTTCTCCTGGTCGAATGCGAGTAAAGCCTCTCTCAGAGACTCAAGAATCTGGGACATGGCCCTCCACGTGGACCTTCAGTGGATCCCCAAGATTTCGGAATGACTCATGCTCTTCTCTACTTAAGTGTTCTCTCAGCCGCCATATCTAGGATTCAGCTTCGTTAAGATGGCTTCTCTAACTCAATAATGCAAGGGATCTGAATGGAGGCGCGTCGGCATTGTGAGCCGCCACTTACAACAAGCGTCACCTCGGCGGTTTGAAGCGTCTCCTGACTTCCTCGATCCTCCCCCCGATGATCTGTATCTGGTCGATCTCGCCGAGACCCTTCTCGTGGCAGCGTCTTATGTGGTAGATCATGTGAGGGTCGAAACCCATCACCCTCGCCGCAGTCGCGTCTGTCGCCACAGGATCATACCCGGCCAAGACCAGATCCATCCTGACAGGGTCTCCGCTGACCGGCCCGTATCCCTCCATCGCTACGAAGCCGTCGATGACTACAAGGGAGGGTTTGAGTACGCTGTTGATGTCGACTATCACCTTCTCTATTCCTTTAAGATGGTATTTCCCCTTGAACCTGTCTGGGAGAAGCCCGAACATGTTCTTCAAGCCGAGCGTGACCGTTGTATCGCCGTGAGTCTTCATCTTGGCCGCGCTCACCACATGGCTCTCTAGGACCAGTCTTGGGACTGATATGCTGCTGAGCGTCTCACAGCCCGGAATCCTGACGGTCACCCTCTCCTTCAATTTGCTCAGGTTTATGAACTGGACTCTGTACCGCCTGCAGAGATCTAGCACCCCAGTAGCCTCAGCCGCACGGTCAGCCTTTGTGACGGTCGCATCAGACTCCACGACATATACTCTCTCGTTCGCTTCCTTGATCTCTTGGATGAGCGCCTCAACTATGATCGGATCCGTCGTCGCCCCTGTCTCCCACGTCTTCGTCGTTATGAAGTTCACCTTTACCAGCACAGGCTTACCTGAGAGTCTCTTCTGTATCTTTAGCGGGTCGAGCGCCTTCTTAACCGTCTCCAGAGACCTCTGTCCACTGGTAAGGACGACCTGGGACGGTCTACTATCCGACAACTGGTCTCCCGCCATCTGGCTTGACTTCGATCAGAGGGGCTGTCTTAGACCAGCAGCCTCCTCCTCAAGCAGTTCCAGCAAGGCCTTCATCCTCTCCTCGCCTGTGAGGATCTCCAGACGCCTAGTCGCCAGTGGATCGATCTTTTCACGGATGAGTCTGAGCTCTAGGTCGGTTGGCGGCCTCGTCTCCTGCACCTTCTCTCTCATCAAGACTTTGAAGCTGGTATTCTCCTCAACCTTCTCGACCGTGACGCCGGGGTGAATGCTCACCAGCCTCATCCTGCCGTCTTCAGGAGTCACTTCGAAGATGCCGAGCTCAGATACTATGTGGATCTCCCTCCGCTCGCCTGCGGCCTCCGCAACCTTGATCCCGAGTCCACCTAAGTAGTCTACCCGTTCGACGAAGACCCTTCTCTCATGCCTTGGGCAGTAGTAGACGCATCTCGGGTAGAGTGGTGAGGCGTCGGGGATGCCGAACCCGCCTGGGAGCCTGAGCATGTGGTCTCCTCTCCTGATCGATGAGTTGTTCGTGTTTCCGAACATGTCGACTTGGGCTGGCCTGAAGAACTCAACTATAGACCCGGCCCTCTTGAATATCGTCTCGTAGACCTCTGTCTGCGCACTCACGTGGACTGCTCTCTCCATCGCCCTGAACTCGTTGTAGAGCAGTGAGACCCTGGGAGGCTCGACATTATGAACGAGGATGTTGCCTGCAAGCTGCATGACCGTTGCATTCGGTGCATGTGTCGCCTTGGCCAAGTGGTAGGCGACTATAGCCATCGGCGTCGTCAAGCCCTGAGCCAGAATGTCGCCGTCCCTGACCTCCCTAGCCATGCAGACTATCATCAACTCATCAGTCGTGTAGGCAGTCAACCCCTTCACCAGTCCTTAACCTTCAGCCTGCTGAGGCGGTCCTCCCCTACTTGACGGAGATAGGACTCATGCGAGTCGACGCCGCGAACATAGGTCTGCAGGTAATCCTCCAGTCTCCCATCTCTGCAAGACTCGATATATGAGATCATGTGCCAGAGGTCGTAAGTGTAGTATGGATAGCAGCTTGTGGGGTGAGCGCCGAACTGCGACTCGACGACATAGTCAACGAACGTCGACGGAAGATTCGTTCCAGACAGATTCCTCATCATCTCCCCGACAGGGACGAGCTTCTCAGCCGTCACTATGACCTTTCTCGAGGCCTTCGCCAAGAGGAGATCTATCGCAGTCACCCCCTCTATCCTGGTGTTACCGTACTCATCACAGGCCTGCGCATGGATGATGGCCACATCAGGCTCAAGTCTAGGGTAGGCGATAAGCGACTCGCCTGTAAGCGGGCTCTTGAAGGTCTTGTACCCTAGATTTCGAACAACATCCGTCCCTTGCAGGATCCTGCTGGGTATGAACTCTGCCTTGAAGGCTGTCGCAAGGAGGCCGGCCATCATCGAGTACTCGGAATGCTCCCTGAACCTGAGCCTCCCAGACTCAGCAGCCCTCCTGAAACTCGGCGCTAAACCCAGGATCTCGAAGCCGACATAGGCGGCCTCAACACTCTCAACCACACCTGAACCGACGAGCATATCGACGTCAGGTCCACCGCCGAATACGAGGAGGCTTAGGCGACGCCTCCCCATCCTGATCAACTCGCGAACAAGACTCATAGGCTTCCTGTGGATAGTCAGCCCGCCAACCGCTACGCAGCCCCCATCCTCAACCATCTCGGAGGCTTCCTGGAGACTGACAAGTCTAGACCTCATACAACTCCGCTCAGATAGACGGATGTGCCTCCTGATACTCCTGGCACAAGCCGGTTCTCCAAACTACTCACTAAATGATTTATACTCTTTTTGGCATAGAGTCACCAAGCCTGCTATCGAGAGAGTCCAGGAGATCGAATAGGTATGCCTAGGAAGAAGGTGGGAAAGGCCAAGAAGGCCCCTTCGAAGCCGAAGAAACCCAGCCTCATAGAGACAGTCGCTGAACAGGTAAGGAACATCGAGTCCAAGCTTCAGGAGAGCCTGAAGCAGCTTGAGGCCAAGACAGGCGAGTTTCTGGACAAGGTCGAGTTTGAATCCAGGATCAGCGATATACAGTCAAGAGTCCTCGAGTCTATCCCTAGGATGGAGGCTGAGCTGAAGAGTATGGAGACGAGAGTCGCCAGAGCCATCCAGAAGCCTGACCTCGGGGCTAAACTCACAGAGATCGAGAAGAGGTTGACGTCCCTTACTGCTGAGGTCGAGGCTTTGAAGGGGAGGGTCAGGGATCTCGAGATCCCTGAGGTCTAGCCGGAACAGGCGGCTGAGCCAGGCTGGATGCGGAAGCTTACCGCACGCTCAGCCCTCCCTGTGGAATGCGTAGACCATATCTGAAGCGGCCGATCCCTAGGGATCGACTGGAAACGTTAAGGAGGCTTGGCGTCTGCCGAATCTTGTCATAATAGGCTCAGGCCCAGCCGGACTTACAGCCGCCATCTATGCAGCTCGAGGAGGCTTACAGGTCAAGGTTGTAGAGGGGTCAACTCCTGGCGGACAGCTGATGTTGACGGCCGAGGTTGAGAACTACCCCGGCTTCCCGCAGCCGATACTCGGCCCAGACCTTGTGGGCTTGATGAGGAAGCAGGCCGAACGTTTCGGAGCTGAATTCATACCAGGTGACGCTACTGGAGTCGACTTCACAAAGCGGCCGTTCCAGGTCAAAGCCGACAGACCATATGAGGCAGACGCTGTGATAGTTGCGACAGGAGCATCCCCCAGGTGGCTCGGCCTCGAGTCAGAGAAGAGGCTCAGAGGCAGAGGCGTCTCATCCTGCGCAACTTGCGACGGCTACTTCTTCAAGGATAGAGATGTCATAGTCGTCGGGGGCGGAGACACCGCAGTCGAGGAAGCTATCTTCCTCTCCAAGATCACCAGGAACGTTACGGTCGTCCATAGAAGGGATGAGTTGAGGGCTGCCAGACTCCTACAGGAGAGAGCCTTCAAGACAGAGAAGATCAAGTTCCTCTGGAGCAGTGTAGTCGAGGAGATCCTTGGAGTCGACAGGGTTGAAGGCGTGAAGGTCAAGGACCTGAAGACTAGGCGACTCAACACCTACAGGTGCGACGCCGTCTTCGTAGCGATCGGCCACACTCCTAACACTGAGATCTTCAAGGGACAGCTTGAGCTTGACGATGCAGGCTACGTGAAGACTGAGGCGATGACGAGGACGAGTCGCGAGGGGGTCTTCGCAGCTGGAGATGTTACTGATCATGTATACCGCCAAGCGGTCACAGCGGCCGGTTCAGGATGTCAAGCCGCGATCGACGCAATAAAGTACCTGGAGTCTGCTGAGGTCTGACAGCGGTTAGCCTCATCAATTAAAGTATGCCTGTTCCAAAGACAGGGAAGAGGAATTCACTGGTCCACACCTGACCTCTAGAGATGCCCTGAAGGGTCAGCCCTCCAGTACTGATGAGAGGTG
>JAWCLX010000050.1:0-1324 GCA_038850385.1 Bathyarchaeia archaeon
TTATAGGCACTCTCTTCTTGTATGCAGTCCTCAGAATCGACTTCTCATCCCTGAGGCGTCTCCCGATCTCCCAGAGGAGCTCGTACCCGGATATATCTCTCCTTAGTTCAGCCGGCACCTCATCAAGAAACCTGCGGGTCCACCTCTCAAGTCCAGCGAAGGATTTCATATCGACGTTTATGTCGTATATCCTACCTATCCCCTTCTCCATCAGGGAAGAGTCACTGGCAGCAGCCGACCCGACTGTATGCCTGTAACCCAGGGCCTCTAACAGGTCATGTGTAACGTTCGCGCCTGTAGAGACTATCGCGTCCAGGTACCCGTCATAGACCAGGTCGCGGATGATCTGCCTCAGTCCACCCGCAACCATCGGCCCAGCCAACGCAAGAAGGCACGTGTAGTCTCCCCTGAAGATCATTCTTGTTATCGCGACGGCGCGGGCGAATCTACCAGCACCCAGAACACCGACCCTACTCATCTCCCTGGTTATCTCAGTAAGCCGCATCCCACGCCTGATCTTCATCTGTCGCACATGGGGCATCTCTCTTCAGCCTTAACCATCCACAACTCTCCGTCTGCCCCAGGGATCACTTCGTCCTCACAATCTTGATCCCGCCGGACATCCTCCAGTATTCAACCTCAACCCCGGCGGCCAGCTTAGATCTCAGCTCCTCCTCTTTCGGGAGAGGAGTCTCGAAGGTCTCGTAGGTCTCAAGATCCATTATCTGGACGGACTCACCCATAAGGGCTATCACTTGGCCGCTTCTCTTCTCTATGATCGGCACCTCCATCTTGGCGTCAACCGGGCTTATGACGTTCCTCTTCTGCTCACTGAAGAGACCTATCGCAACGATCCTTGCCTTTGCAGCCCCATGCTTGCCCGGCTTACTCTTCTCGTACTCGACTATCCTGCACGGCTCATTATCTATGAGGATGTACTGGCCGACCCTCATGCTCCCCACATCAACCGGCTTACTCATCCAGGATCTCCTCAACGGATCAGCCTCGATCTACACTGGGAGAGGCTAAAAGACTTACTGGAGGCGAACGTAACCTCTTAAGGTCAGGGATGAGTCTATAACTGCTAGCACCCCTTAGAAGCTCAGGTGTAGCCCTTGATGAGGAATGTCGCGATCGTTCCACGCCTGGACAGTGAGCAGGCACTCGAAGTCGCTATGAGCATCTACCGTTATCTGAGATCTAGAAGGGTCAACGTCCTCCCCGAGATCGAATTCTCACGTTTGAAGAACATCAAGGGCGGCGTCCCCCTGTCAGAGATCGACGCCGACCTCATAGTGACCGTCGGGGGGGACGGGACGGTTCT
>JAWCLX010000050.1:1334-9346 GCA_038850385.1 Bathyarchaeia archaeon
GTACAGAGGCCGGAGACGCCGATACTCGCCGTCAACATGGGTAGGCGGGGTTACTTGACCGAGGTCGAACCTGAGAACGCGCTCAAGGCTCTTGGAGAGTGTCTGGAGGGGAGGCATAGGCTTGAGGAACATGCCAAACTCTCAGTATGTTTTGAAGGCAAGGTCCTAACCGACGGTTTGAATGAGGCGCTCATAACGCCGGCGGCTACCTGGAAGATGCTCCAGTTCGAGGTCCGGCATAGGGATCGGGAGTTCATCGAACAGAGGGCTGACGGACTCATCGCAGCCACACCGACAGGCTCCACAGCCCACGCACTCTCCGCCGGTGGGCCTATACTGGAGACCTCTCTTGAGGCCTTCACGCTTGTCTTCATCTGCCCCTCAGACTACGTCAGGTCGCTCGTACTCTCCTCACTTAGCGACATTCAGGTCAGGCTGACAGACCCTAAAGTCAGAGCGGTCGTGACCGTTGACGGACGCTACACAAGGCAACTCCCCCCTGAGAGCTCCATCACTATTAAGAAGTCGAAGAATAAGGCTGTCTTCGTCAGGCTTAACTCCTCCTTTCTGAGCCGGAGCTTGACTAGGCCGGCAAGGATGGTGCATGAGAGGGGATGACCACCTATATACTCGACACCTCAGCATTGGTGATGGGTGTCAACCCCTCAGCGATCAAAGGCCGAGTCTACTCTGTCCCCGAGGTTGAGCGTGAACTACCACCGAAGAGTATGGCGGCCCTCCGCTTCACAACATCCAGGGAGAGTAGCTTCCTCTCCGTCAGGACGCCTCAGAGAGCATCGTTTGAGGCTGTGAGGAGAGCCTCACTGAAGCTCGGTGAGACGGGTGTGCTCTCAAGAGCTGACCTTCAGATCCTCGCCCTAGGGCTCGATTTGAGGATGGACGGTGTGAACCCCACGATCGTGAGCGATGACTACGCAGTACAGAATGTCGCAGAGCACCTAGGCCTCAACTACACCTCCCTCGCAACATTCGGAATAACATATGAGTTCAACTGGTCGCTCTACTGCCCAGCATGCTACAGGAGGTACCCTCACAGCTACGTTGAGCGCAGATGCGAGGTATGTGGGACAGCCCTCAAGAGACGCGTACTGAAGAGGTGCCGGCGTGCAGACGACTTAAGGAGGGGCTCAGGCAATGCATTATGAGGTTTGGGTTGCAGCCCACATGAAAGATCTGGTCAGCTCCAGAGGCGCGGCCAGGGTAGACTGTCAGATCGGCCTCACCCCTTGAACATGTGAAGGAAAACCTTTTCTTGCAGAGGGGCACAACTAAGACGCTGGAAGTAGAACCGTTGGGCTTATCCTCCTACAGCAGTCGCCGCGAGATCCCGCATACATGTGAAACTTTACTTTTCAAGTCTTGAAGCTGCACAGAGAACCAGACTGTGGGAGACCGAGGAAATGCCGATTCCTACAAGATACTACGGAGAGAGGAGGCTGGAGGATAGGGATCAGGAGCGTGAAGCCTCTGTAAAGAGGACTTATGAGGAGCATGCCTATGTCCTTGACTACCTCCCAACAGGCAGGAATACAGCTGACAGGCACAGGCACATGGCGGCGCCGATGGTTCAAGTCGTCGGGGAGGACCACTTCACACTGCTCGAACTGGAGATCAAACCAGGACATGCCGTGAACCTCCATGAGAGGCTGTACGTTGGGAGAGAGAAGCGAGACAAGGTGGAGAGGATCGTGGGGAGGATAGACTACGACGAGTTAACCGCCACAGCCAAGGTGGAGCTGCCTGTCATGGTTGAGGAGCTGGTTAAGAGGCGTGAGAGCTACTTCGTAGACTTCTTCAATAGATCCCAAGCGATAACTCCGAGGATGCATGCTCTGGAGCTGCTGCCTGGAATCGGAAAGAAGTCGATGTGGCACATCATAGACACGAGGGAGAAGAAGCCTTTCGAGAGTTTCGAAGACATCCAGACGAGGACCGGGATACATGACCCAGCAAAGATCATCTCAAAAAGGATCATTGAAGAACTGACTGGGGAATCGAAGTATCGGCTGTTCGTAAGGGCGGCCTGATGTACAGAAGAGGACTACCATACCAGATCGCTCCTAAGAAGAGGCTCGGCCAGAACTTCCTGACAGACAGGAGGATGCTTGAATGGATCGTCTCAAACGCCGGACTGAGACAGGATGATGTTGTCCTTGAGGTCGGCCCTGGCCTCGGCGCTCTCACAGAACTCCTCCAGACAAGGGTTAAGAGGGTAGTGGCTGTAGAGAAGGATCCTGAGCTCGTCCAGCTTCTCCGCAAGAGACTCCGGAGCAACCCGAGGGTAGACGTTGTTGAAGGCGACATATTGAGGATCCCTCTCCCAGAGTACGACATGGTCGTCTCGACACCACCATACAATATCTCATCGAAACTCCTCTTCCGACTGCTGGAGAAGAGGTGCCGCAGAATAGTCCTGGTGCTTCAGAGAGAATTTGCTGAGAGGCTCGTGGCTAGGCCTGACACTAGAGAGTACAGCAGACTGACCGTTATGGCTACACATAAGGCTCACGTAGAGATACTGGGCTACGTGCCGGCTTGGTCCTTCACCCCGAAACCTAAGGTCGACTCGGCATTGGTGAGCATAACGCCTAAAGAGTCTCCTCGAACAGTCGATGAAGATCTATTCACGGATCTTGTTAGAGGCCTATTCACACAGAGGAGGAGGATGCTGCGGAGATCGCTCAGGAACTATCTTCAACAGAGACTCCACACACTCCCAGCATGGATAGATAAGATTGAGATCCCTGATAAGAGGGTCTACCAGGCCTCACTGGAGGAGTTCGAGAAGCTCACAAGAGATTTGAGTCCGCTCATAAAGGCCTGAGGGGGATGTGGGGGCCTAGACCGCCGTCCGTGGTAGACCTTGGAGATTCGAGTCGTTCTAGTAGAGCCGGAGCATTGGGGAAACATAGGACTCATAGCTCGCACCATGAAGAACTTCGGATACGACGACCTCTGGCTTGTGAATCAGAGAGCCGAGATCAGTCTCGAGGCAAGAGCGCTTGCAAGCCACGCCGAAGACCTTCTGGAAAGAATCAGGGTGGCCGCAGACTTGGAGGAGGCTCTCGAGAGCTGCGATTACAGTGTCGCCACGACAGCGGTCGCAGCGAGGAACCCCTCAAACCTCTGCAGGCTCCCGCTGGACCTTAAGGAGTTCGCCCAGAAGATCGCAGGCGTTAACGGCAGAGCCGCCCTACTATTCGGGAGGGAGAGCATAGGCCTCATGAATGAGGAGATAGCGAGATGCGACCTTGTGGTGACTATACCGACAAGCAGCAAGTACAGAACCCTCAACATTGCAGTCGCAGTGGCGATAACGCTCTACGAGATCAAGACAGCCGGAGTTGAGAGGGGACTGTACATTGAGACAGCTAGCAGAGAGTCTCGCACAGTACTGTTAAGAATGTTTGAGGCCCCAACACAGGATCCCGCTTGCTAGGAGAGCCCTTAGCAACGTGATCTCGCGCGGGCTCATCTCGAAGAGGGAGGCAAGCCTGATCATCGGCGTCATGAGGAGAGCCGCTGAGAGGCTAGATCGAGCTGGGCAGCCGAAGCCTCCGAGGAACGCCCTCGTGGATGTTTAAATAATACGTGGTAGTCAGTCTTGAAGATCCGGGGAGCGAGATGAAGGGAAGGAACTACAGGACGCCGAGAGGCCAACCGTATACTAGATCCGAGTATATCCACGGTCAGCCGACACCGAAGATATCCAAGTTCGTAATGGGCGAGACAAAGGGTGAATTCGAGTATAAGGTGACACTCATCTCCCAAGCCCACGTTCAAGTCCGCCACAATGCGTTAGAGGCCGCAAGGATCGCAGCCAACAAGGTGCTAACAGACAAGCTGGGAGAGGCAGGGTATATGCTGCACGTGAGAGTCTACCCCCACATAGTCCTGAGGGAGAATAAGATGATAGCGACTGCTGGAGCAGATAGGCTGCAAGAGGGTATGAGGAGGGCCTTCGGCAAGCCTACTAGCCGAGCTGCAAGGGTGAAGCCAGGTCAAGAGATCATAGACATCTACGTGAATGAGAACAACCTGAGACTCGCCCAGGAGGCACTCGCCGAGTCATCGATGAAGCTTCCGATGCCCTGCAAGATTGCAGTTGAGAAGGTTAGGGAGGTTCCACGGCAGATAGAGGCTTAGCAAGCCTTCCACCGATCCTCATCAGCCGAGAGCCTGACGGCCGAGATGAACTGAGAAATCTGAGAAGCCCAGTCTTGAATACACCCTACAACCTTGAGATAGACCGTCTCATCGACGAGATCACCAGAAGAAGATCTCGGAGAGTCCTCATCCAGGTCCCAGACGGGATCAAGCCTCAGGCAGCATCCCTCTTGGAAACTATCGAGACCAGGACTTCTGCAGAGGCCTTCCTATCGGCCAGCGCATGCCACGGGGCCTGCGACATAGACTTTGAAGAAGCGACGCAGCTACATGCAGACCTGATCATCCATTGTGGCCACACAGAATTCATACATACAGACAAGATCCCGGTCATCTTCCTCGAAGCTAGATCAAAGCAGGATCTGACGGGGCTACTCTCAAGAGTGGAGGTTGAGGCCTCTCACTGGAGGAGACTAGGTCTCGCAGCGACGCTCCAGCACCTAGACATTCTCAAGACCCTGAAGGAGGCGCTTCTGACACAGGGGGTGCAGGCAGTGATCGCGCCAAAGGGAGGCCGCAACATGTATGATGGACAGATCATCGGATGCGACTACACCCCTCTCAAGAACATAGCAGGCGGAGTTGATGCTTTCCTAGTCATAGGGAGCAGGTTTCACGGACTAGGCGCCTCACTTGCGGTTGAGAAGCCTGTCCTACTGGCTGACCCTTACTCAGGACTGGTGACCGACATGACCAAGGAGAGGGAGAGGATAATCCTGCGCCGCTACGCAATGATAGAACTGGCCAAGAAGGCGAAGAGCTTCGGCATAATACTCGGGATGAAGCCTGGCCAACATGACCCTGATGCAGCAGCCGAGATTAAGAGGCAGATCTCATGCCGCGGCAGATTTGCATGCATGATCATCGCAGACGAGGTCACACCTGAACTACTGCTAGACTTCGAGGAGGTACAGGCCTTCGTGAACACGGCCTGCCCAAGACTCTCACTAGACGATGCTGAGATATTCATCAAACCCATACTTTCGCCGAAGGAGGCCCTCGTAGCTGTCGGCGGCATGGACTGGGAGGATATGCTTGAACAGGGTTTCCTCTAAATGGTCAAGAGTTCAGAATCTAGCAGCCGTAACCTGATAGCCCGCAGAAGAGACCTTGAGATAGTCCTCCAGAAAGTGGATGCGCATCCGCAGCCTAAGATGTGGCTGGAGCAGTACACTATCCCTCCAGATACGGCTGCTGAGATCCTGCTCATCGCCAGTATCCGCAGAGAGGTGGCTGGGAGGAGCGTCGTGGATCTGGGCTGCGGCACAGGCAGGCTGGCTATTGGAGCAAGCATCCTAGGAGCCGCAGAGGTTGTAGGGGTGGACATAGATCCCGCCGCTGTCCGGAGGGCGGTCGAGAACGCTGAAAGGCTCGGGGTCAAGGATATTGAGTGGGTGGTCTCAGACATAGAAGCGGTCAGAGGACCGTTCGACACAGCCTTGATGAACCCACCCTTCGGAACCAGAGCCAGACATGCTGACAAGAGATTCCTGCTCAAGGCGCTCTCGATAGCAGAGATGACCTACTCCATACACAAGCGGTCGACAAGGAACTACCTGCTCAAGCTTATAGAAGACGGATACGGGAGGGTTGAGGCGCTCTACGAGATGCAGCTTAAGATACCTAGGACATACATCTTCCACGAGAGGAAGACATATGGAGTTGAGGTTGATCTCTACATTGTGAGGTCTCGCTCCGGAATGAGAGACTCCGACTAACCCTCCCCGGCACTATACGTTTATATGAACACCCTGAGAATTAACGGGGAATACGCTCCAAGCAGACCGCCCGCCCAGGGTAACGTTTCTATGTCGAGAAACATCAGCCATGAGAGGTTTGTGGTCCCAGGCTCCAGGCTTGGGGTTATAGAGGAGTTTGCAGCTGGTGAAGGCACACTCGAACTGGGCGGTGTCATCTATTCACGTTTCGTCGGGGTCGCCAAAGCGGATCCGGCAAGGAGGACCGTCTCCGTAAAGCCTAGGAACACCCCGAACCTGCCAGCTGAAGGCAAGACCGTAGTCGGCGTAGTCACCAACACCCAAGAGAAGATGGCTGTCCTAGACTTGATCGAGATCGAGGATGAACCCCTCTCAACCCCTTTCACAGCCCTACTTCACATCTCGGCTGCAAGCCCGAGGTATGAAAGGAGCATGATCGACGTGTGCAGAACACTTGATCTCGTGAGGGCGAAGGTGGTGAGCGCAGCCGACGGCATAGTCAGACTGACAACCGTGGGGAAGAACCTAGGCGTCCTGAAGGCATACTGCTCGAACTGCGGTCACCAGCTCATTCTGAAAAGAAGACTATTGAAGTGTGAGAGATGCAACAATACAGAGAGGAGGAAGCTGGCAGCAGACTACATCTCAGGAAAGGGGCAGGCTTGAGAGTCAACACGATCAAACGGTCTGGGAGCGAACTCAGGATCGAGATAGAGGGTGAAGGCCACACGCTCTGCAACCTATTGCAGAACACGCTGCTGAAGGATCGGAGCGTCGAGATGGCTGGATACGACATCCCGCATCCTCTGACACAGAAAGCTATACTCTACATAAAGGCCAGGAAGGAGCATAGTCCGGAGAAGGCTCTGGAGCGGGCGCTCAGGAAGATCTCGGAGATGACTGATGAATTCCTCCAGAAGTTCCGTGAAGCCTCAGGAAGACAGGCATGAATCAAGGTGAACTGAGAAGGATCATCCTCGACAAAGGCCTGGCAAGGCTCGGCGATGCCTACATCAACTTCATATACTCCTTGGCGCTCAGCGAGGTTGAAGGTTCACCCACAGGGGTTAAGGTGAGCGACCGGATACTGGCCGAGGCGGCTAGATCATCTGGACTGAGAACCCTACTCCCGAAGAGGAGCGGGAGAAACGGCGCCGCGAACGCCGTCGAGGCCCTCCTAGTCTACGCCTGGAACAGGAAGCTGATCAAGTCAGAGGAGATGGTCGAGATCCTGAAGAGCAACCCTGACCCTAAAGAGAGCTTCACACACCTGATAGGGCTCGTCTTCGAGCGGGCTCAACTGCGACCCTGAATGATGCGGCTCAGGATAGTCTGCTCACTTGATGGGGGAGGTGGAGACGGTGCAGACCCAGAGGCTGCACATAGACAAGAGAGGGATCAGGGCCCTCGGAATATCCGAGAGCTTCATCAAGAGCAAGAGCAGAAGATCTATCCTCGCAGGAGTGGTAATGAGGTCAGACCTGATAGTCGACGGATTCTCATTTGCGAGAACGACCGTCGGCGGGATCGATGCCACTGAATCCGTAATTGAACTATGCCGGAGACTCTCCAGAAGGGACCTCAACATCATACTGCTCAACGGCTGCGTCATCAGTTGGTTCAACATAATCAGCCTGGGCGAAGTCCGAAGGAACACTGGACTCCCACTAATCTGCATAACTTACGAGGAGTCGGAGGGCCTGGAGAGATACTTCACCGAGTACTTCAGAGATGAGGCTGGAGAGAGGATTAGGAGATACAGGGAGAATGGGGAGAGAGAGGAACTGAGGCTCCACACAGGCCAGACAGTATTCGCTCGGTACCTCGGAATCGAGAGAGAGGATGCTGCAAGGATCCTTGACAAATTCACCATTCAGGGCTCTGTCCCAGACCCGCTACGGGTTGCGCGGCTACTTGCCAGAGCAGTAGTCCAGCAACTACCAGAGACGACACTTTAGAGTGGCGCCTGCACAGCCTCCTTCAGTATGCAGTAACCCTTAAATGCGGCACACCAAGTATTGGCACGAACGGTTGCTCGAAGAGATGCAGTTCTGCCCTAACTGTGGGATGACGCTTGTGCCCACTAAGAAGGAAGGCAAGATAGTC
>JAWCLX010000051.1:0-3675 GCA_038850385.1 Bathyarchaeia archaeon
TAGAAAAGCAGTAGCGATCAGTGTGGTATCGTTCTCGTTTCTCGCCTTGGCAGTCTTCTTCGTCTACTCATCTATGAATAGTCCGTCAGAATCCTATGTCGTGCTATCCAATCCTCCGTCTGGCATCTCTCAATCGCAGGTAGGGGACTCTGACCGAGTCAAGGGCGACTCTGTTTATCCGGTGGCTGAAGACTTTACGCTCACCGATATCGATGGGAACCGATTCACTCTAAGCGATTTCAAAGGAAAGATTGTCATCTTGGACTTCATGGGTGCACAGTGCAAGCCATGTAAACAGCAGGTCATAGAACTGGGAAAAGTCCATTTATCCTGGAGTGAAAAAGTTGAGATACTCTCGATCTCAGTCTACGGTGGGAAAGGCATAAGTGAGGAGCTTCACGCCTTCGCCAACTCCTACAACGTGAAATGGAGAATAGCAGTCGATGTTGAGGGGGCCTCCTTCAAGTACAGGATCACACTGATCCCAAGTCTCATAGTAATAGATCCAGATGGATATGTGAGGTACAGGCATGAAGGCGTCGCGGACGCAGCTACACTCATTAAAGAAATAAAGACGATTCTGGGAGAGGTCTAACATGTCTCTTGAGGGTATACTCTTCAACTTCACCCTCGCCTTCCTCGCTGGGCTCTCCTCACTTCTTCATCCATGCTCATTCGCTCTCCTACCTGGATACATAGCTTATCTGGTCGAATCGGAATCCTTGACGCATGGGGCCTTCTCAGGTCTAGTCTTCACTTCAGGGCTTGTCACGGTCCTCGCGATCCTTGGAGCCCTCCTGTCAAGCATCGGGGGCATACTGATAGCCTTCATGCCTTGGATCCAGATCCTAGTCGGTGTCGCGATAATCGTTCTAGGCGTAATCCAGACAGTCGGCCTGAGTCTGCCCTCGTTCTCGCCTAGGGTAAGACTCAGGAAGGGAACTCTGGGGCTCTACATCTTCGGCCTGGGCTTCGGGCTTGTGATCTCAGGATGCTCAGCACCAATCTTCTTCACAATAATCCTATACTCATTCATAAGTGGAATTCAAAATGGTGTAGTCGCACTCGCTGCCTACGGCCTTGGGATGGGCCTCATCACAATGGCAGTATCCCTCGTAACCTTGAGAACGAAGCAGACCATTCTCAACAGGGTATCGCAGTACTCCAAGTGGATAGATCGCGTAACAGGAGCAATACTCATCATCGCGGGACTCTACATAGTTTTTGTCGCGCTACCTACTTGGTGTGACTGGTGAATACATGAAGGTCTATGTGCAATGAAATTGGGAATACGCTCCGAGGCAGTGGTCTTAATCATACTTTTGCTCCTGTGGATGCGGACCAGAGAGGTCGACGTGCAGGCTGTCGAGTCGACGTTGACCATTCAGCCGTCTGAACAGGATACATTCGTGAACAGCATGTACCTACACACCAAGTACCCAGAAGATCCTCACGGTTACCTATGGGGTATCTTTGTAGGAAACATGTACGTTGAGTACGACTCGTACAAACTCCACGGTTCCTCAAGGATATACATCAAGTTCAACATAACCAGTATCCCGAAAGATGCCAAGATACTCTTTGCAGAGATGTGTCTTTACATGTATGATCCACCTAAGACTGCTCAGGAGTATGAGGTCTACAGGGTCCTCTCTGACTGGGACCAACACAAACTTACCTGGAAGACCCAACCGTCATTCGTTAGGACGCCAACCTCCACGGCAACGATAGACCCGGCCCCTAGAGAGCGTTGGGTGTGCTGGACGATCACAGACGACCTTAAACTATGGCACTCAGACCCCGCAAGAAACTATGGAATGATGATAAGGATCAAGCATGAGATGAACGCATCCGATCAGGTGGCCTCCTTCTATCCGAGGGAATCAAGGCAACCACAGGAGCTGAAACCTAAACTGGTGGTCAGAGTGGACTGGCACCAACCTCTGGAATCAAGCCCTCCCCCAGTCCCCACCCCAGAAGAGACTTCGCACCCTGAACCCTCACCTGCCCCCGCGACGACTCCCCCGGCCACTATCCCCGCTGAGCCCACAACAAAAGAGGAAGCGCCTACACCTGAAACACCGACTCATACATTCATGCTGGGCATAGTGTCAGTTTTGGTGATTGTTGGCTTTCTAGCCTTTGCCCTTAGGAGGCATGCCATTCCAAGTAAACCTTCAGCTTTGAGAAGGCCAAAAAGGCGTGGTCGGAGCTGAGAACGCTCAAGAAATGAGGCCGGGGTTATGACAAGGTATGTTTCAAGGAGAACGCCATGGTTGGAGCAGACCTGCTGAGTGCAGCGCGTGCGAAAACCTCACAAGAAGAACAGCCACTGTAGACTAGTCAAAAGCCCAAACAGGAAGATTGCCTCTTCTGGTCAGAGGCCCCCGTCCAAGGTCACACCGTCTTGGATGTGCTAAAGAGCACAGACGGTCGCTGAATCTCATCACATGTTGATATCATTCTTTTTCCGAGGAAAGTGATCCTGTACACTATGTACTTGCCCTCGGATTGTTTGGTTATGAGTCCTGCCTTCTTCAGACAGGATAGGTGATATGAGAGCTTAGAGTCAGATATCTTCACCAGATTCCTTATCAAACATACGCAGAGAGGTGTAGCCGATAAAGAATACAGAATCGCAAGGCGTATCGGATCTGAAAGTGATTGAAAGACTCCGCCGATGTGCCTCAACCGGCTGCGCTCCGGAATGTTCTTCAGGGCACCTCTAACTCCGCCAACCTTTTCTAGTTCTTCACTGACGCTTCTAGGAATCTCTCTCTGCATTTGTCGACGCCCTTGAAATTCTATTTTCAACATTTTTTGAAATGGATAGATTTAAGTATTTCATTTCAAAAAGCATTGAAGCATTCGCAGGTGAATTGGGATGAGCAAGAAAGTGCATATTGAGGTTATTGGGGTCACCCCGCCATGCAAGAGGTGCAAGGCCACCTGGAAGAATGTGGAAAGTGCAGCATCGGGTGCAAGGTCAGCAGGCATCGAGGTGACGATGGAGAAGCTTGACATAGCATCCGATAAGACTCTCTCCAAATACGGACCGATCATGTCTCCTGCTCTAGCGCTAAACGGCACTGTCAGGACTATGGGAAGAATCCCGGAAACAAAGGAGATTGAGGCACTCATCAAGGAAGCGGCTGGGTAGATGGCGTTTTCCATCTCAGAACGTAAACAGACGTTTCGAGCGGTTCTCCTACTTCTCTTCATTCTCTTCGTCTTCGGAGTTTTGATCTACTCACGGATCATGGCTTACTCTCTCGCCCCCACGATGCAGCCGGCGGATTTTCACGGACTTCCAATATGGTACATTCCGATAGCTTACCTCATCGACTACTTCAGTCACGGCTGGATCTGTCTCCTCTTCGCTTTCGTCGTCGCAGGCCTCATCTATGAAATGATCCCCAAGGAAGCTATCACAAGGTTCATGAGTGGGAGTGGACCGACGGGCTACCTCCTAGCTCTTGGAATGGCGCCGTTCCTGACAGTCTGCTCATGTACAATGGTTCCCCTATTCGCAGGCATACTCTACAGTGGTGCTGGAGTAGGGCCGGCTATAGCCTTTCTCTTGATGGCTCCATCCTCCAACATCCTCGCTATCCTACTAACTGGAGACCTGCTCTCATGGGAGTTAGCTGGGGTACGGATTCTAGTCTCAATCGT
>JAWCLX010000051.1:3685-9248 GCA_038850385.1 Bathyarchaeia archaeon
GATCTCCAAGACGCCTTGGGGAAAACAGGTTGAGAGTGAGCATCAGGCGTCAGCTCCAAATGCAAGAACCACTGTTGAATTGCTCAAACCGCCACTGGATGAAAGGCTTTGGGCTGCACTGAAGTTTGGAGGCTACCTTGGCAAGCGGATCCTCCCATTCTTCATCCTGGGCCTTGTCAGTGTGAGCTATCTCCAAGCCTACCTTCCGGAGGACATAGTCGGTGACTACTTGACAGGCATTCAAGGTGTCTTGATAGCCTCTGTTATCGGCGGCCCCCTCTATACACCCACCCTCGTTGAGATAGTCATCGGCAGAGGTCTATGGAACCTGGGAATGTCCAAGGGAGCACTCCTATCTTGGCTTATGGGGCAACCATATGATGTCGCGAATGCCCTGGCAGTCTCGCGGATAACACGGTGGAAGGTCGTATTCAACTACATGATCATCGCGTGGGCTGGCAGCGTGGTATTCGGGCTAATCTACGGCATCCTAAGCGGGAGCCTCTGATGAGAGGAGAAACTGCGCAGCGTGCGCCAGTAAGTGGATCTTCAGATTTCTCAACAATGTATCCAAGCGAATGGGGGAGGTGAATGATGTGGCTGAGAAACACTGGCAGGAAGGAATGAAGACCCATGAGAATATGATCTATGCCTGTTTCGGATGTTTGTCAAACACTGGAATCACAGCTGGGTTGGGCGCCCTCGAGGCTGTGAAGGAGCTTGGTCTTGACAAAGTTGCTGTCGGCTGTCTTGCATCGCTCCCGCTTGGCGTCGCACCAGTGATCGGGAAGACCAAAGCCGCCAAAAAGATAATCACCGTCGACGGCTGCCCCTTCGAGTGCAGTAGGAAGATTGTGGAGGCCGCCGGGTTCAAACCTTCTAGGAGCTTCATGCTTGTAAGAGATGTCGGAATGAAGAAGAAGGCGCTTCACGAAGACATCGGAGGAAGCCTGAAGCCGGTCATGGAGTACGTTTCCGCCGAGGATGTGGAAAGGACGAAAGGACTCGTGAAGAGTGCCATTTTGGAAGAATAGGAGAAGTGAAACGAGAGATGTCAGGAGAGACAGGAGTTCAGCCCAAGATACTCCCACTCTGCTACAAGGTCGCTGAGCATGAGAACGTGGTCTGGGTATGTGACGGAGCCGCGAACGTCGGCCAGATCGGCCACGCTGTATGGGTTCCGTTGACAAACCTAGATAAAGCAAGGATGTGCTGCACGACAGCGGTCGCTGCAGGCTCGAAGCCCCACCTTGACATCGCAGAGAAGGCGAAAAGGAACGTTGTCATCGATGGATGTGGTAATCGACGTGCCTCAAAGGTTATGGAGAAAGCAGAAAGAAGAATTGACTACGAGATCGACATTTCCAAGTACCTACAAAAGGTTCCAACGCTTGACGTCTACGAGGCGGATGTCAAGGAGATCGCGGAAATACTTGTCAAGGAAGCGAACCTGTAGCATGAAAGAACGAAAAATTCACTCCAGGAGATAGCTGATGAGTGCCAGAGGTTTGAAGGGGCTATCATCAGGGCTACAGCAGCTGCTTGGATTAAGGTGGAAGCCAATAGCTGTAAAGCTCGTCACCAAGGAAGATCACGAAACACTCCCTGATGAGTCGAGCAGGCGCCTCAGATACTGCCAGCTCCTGATGGAAGCCAAGAAAGGCAAAAGCCTATCACTGACAGCGGAGAGTATCAGTTGCCCAGCCGCCGCCTCAGCCTTAGGCTTTCTCCCTCTCCCCGAGAAGATCAGCAGCGGAGAGATGCTCGAGGCTCTGGGCCTATTCACGTCAAGAAAAGCCGCAGCGAAGACTATGGCTCGAATGCCCAGAATGAAGCATGGGAAGATCAAGGCTGTGGCCACGGCTCCACTTGAAGAGGCGAAATTCACCCCTGACGTGATCATTGTTGAGGATCAGCCTGAAAAAGTAATGTGGCTAAACCTTGCCGCGATTCACGAAGAAGGGGGCCGTTTATCGTTCAACTCCGCTGTTTTTCAGGCATGCTGCGTCGACGTAACAGTCATCCCTTACCTTACAAAAGAGGTTAACATCAGCTTAGGATGTTACGGCTGCCGCGACGCCACAGACATCGCGGAAGACGAATGCCTGGTTGGGATCCCCTTCGAACAGTTGGGCGGAATAATTGAATCGATTGAAGCACTTTCCAAGAAAGCCATGCCGCAAGCCCGAGAAAAGAGAACCTACAGCCAGTTCATAAAATCTGAAGAGGCCATCTTTAAAGTGCGTCATTGAAGATATTCTTATGGTGGGTAATCTCGATCTTCCAAGAGAGGATTCATTCAAACTCGGACTGGGGGTCGGCCGATGCTTCTGGGTGCCCTTAAGCTCCTAAGATATGGCCTAGGAAACCCGCTGTCACGTCGAATACTCTCTCTAGGAATGGACTTCTGCGACGACAGTCAAATGAGACAACTTGAACACGGCATGATGATTTACCTACATAAAGCTGAGCCTCACTCTCTCTCATGTAAAGTCTACTCGTCGCTACTCAGTACACTGATCAACACCGGACTGTTAGTGTTTGATGTTGGCAGAAGTCTGTTCACGGAATATTTCTCTGAGCCCGCATCTCGAAGAGGGTTTCTTGCTGTTCTGCGCGGCATCGCATGATACGGGGTGACGAAGCCTCAGCTCTTGGACGCACCCTTCCTCGTAGTATGGAATCTAACTGATGCCTGCAACCTGCAGTGTCAACATTGCTACCAGAAAGCAGGATTGCAGAGGCATGATGAGCTTTCAACTCTTGAAAAACCCAGAGTGGTCGAGGAACTCGCAGATGCAGGAGGTTTCCATAGCATTCTCAGGCGGCGAACCATTAATGGCCAGAGACTTCTCTGAAGTCGCTTCGAAGGTCAAGGAGGAAGGAATGTATCTTGCAGTTGCCACAAACGGCACCCTGATAACAAGCGATATGGCCAAAAAAAGTTGAGCTCTCTGGGAACAGACTATGTCGAGGTCAGCCTCGACTTTCCTGACGCTGAAAATCATGATGACTTTCGGGGAGTCCAAGGAGCCTTCGAGAGAACGGTGCAGGGAATACGAAACTGCGTGGCAGAAGGGATCTACACGTGTATTGCTACAACAGTGACCCGCCTCAACCTTCAGGGGGTGCCCAAGATAATAGAGCTGGCCAAGCGGTTGAAGGTCAGACGATTCATCGCCTTCAACTTCATCCCCACTGGAAGAGGTGTGGACGCATCTGATATCGATTTGACGCCTAGAGAGAGGGAACAGCTCCTCACGCTGTTATATCATGAGAACAGCTGTGGTGAGATAGAGGTTCTTAGCACAGCTCCACAGTATGCCAGAGTCAGCTTGGAATCCTCTGGAGGCTCAAACGTCGCTCCCACGCACTTCTACGTGGGTGAGGCTTCCTGGAACCTCAAGGTTTTGGCTGAGTTTATCGGTGGGTGCGGCGCGGGAAGGCTTTACTGTGCTCTGCAACCTAACGGTGACGTCTCACCATGTGTATTCATGCCAGGCCTCACGGTTGGAAACCTGAAAGAAGACTCCTTCAAGAACATCTGGCACAGCGATACCGTTCTGGCAAGTCTGCGTGATAGATCCCGTCTTCACGGCAGCTGTGGATCATGTGAATACCGATTCGTATGTGGCGGGTGCAGAGCCAGAGCTTTCGCGTATTTCAATGATGTTCTAGCGTCGGATCCAGGATGTATTCACAACAGTTCATCTCAGCTGGTGACCTCCACTCTTTGTCAGATTCGCGATAAGCAATCGTTGGTGTCACATGACTCGACGAAGGAGAAGGCGATAAAATGCTGAGTTTTCACTCAATGAAAACTGAGGACGTGCTGAAGGTCCTTCAGTCTTCCATGAAGGGATTAGACGATTCAGAGGCTAGGGCAAGGCTTGAAAGGTATGGGCCAAATGAGTTGCGGAGTGAGAAACAGACATCGCCTCTTAAGATCTTCGCTGAACAATTCGGGGAAATATTGATAATTATTCTTTTGGCTGCAACTTTCATCTCCTACCTTCTCGGCGAGATTGTTGATGCTCTAGTGATTCTCTTCATAGTCTTCGCGTGCGCCGTTCTGGGCTTCGTTCAGGAGTACCGGGCGGAGAGGTCTCTCGAAGCCCTCAAAAGAATGGCGTCCCCAACCGCGATAGTACTCCGGAACGAAAGAGAACTGCAGGTGCCATCAAGAGAGCTCGTCCCTGGGGATATAATCCTGATAAGGACCGGAGACAAGGTTCCTGCAGACGCGAGGATCATCGAGGAATTCAACCTTCAGGTCGACGAGGCGCCGTTAACCGGGGAATCTGCCCCCGTAAAGAAGCACTCCGCCCCAGTCACAGATGCTGCTTCTGTAATGGATCGAGCGAACATAGTCTTCTCAGGGACGACGGTAACCTACGGACACGGCAAAGCGATAGTCTTCTCCACAGGGATGGAGACGGAATTCGGCAAGATCGCGCAAATGGTTCAAGCGACAACTGAGGAGAAGACGCCTCTTGAGAATCGGCTGGAGCATGTGGGGAAATGGCTTGGTATATCGTGCCTTGCAGTCTGCGCGATAGTCGCGGGTCTAGGGATTATACGGGGCTATCAGATTCTGGAAATGTTAGTCTGGGGCGTAAGCTTGGCCGTGGCAGCTGTCCCCGAGGCCTTACCGGCGGTCGTGACTGGAGCCCTTGCGATCGGTGTACAGCGCATGTCAAGACGTAACGCCATAGTAAGGAGACTCCCCGCGGTTGAGACTCTTGGATGCACAACTGTCATTTGCGCTGACAAGACAGGTACACTGACCAAAGGTGAGATGACAGTATGCAGAATCTATCTACACGATGTTTTCATCGATGTTACAGGCTCCGGTTACGACCCCAGAGGAGAATTCCATGCTAGCGGACAGGTCGCTGAGGATGAGCGGCTGAGCCTCCTCTCGAGAATAGGCTTACTCTGCAACGACGCCAAGCTTGAGCCTCAAAATGATGCATGGTCTCTCATCGGAGACCCAACAGAAGGCGCATTGGTCGTGCTTGCAGCCAAAGCTGGACTCGATCAGAACCAGACCAGAGAAGCCTACCCTAGGATCAATGAGGTACCGTTCAGTTCGGAGAGGAAACGCATGACGACGATCCACTCCGCACCGGATGGATCGGTAGTTGCTTACTCCAAGGGTGCGCCGGAGATTCTTCTGGAAGTATGCACCCATATCCTGAGGGATAATGGAGTCTCACAGCTGAGCGAGGAGGGGAAGAGGAGGATACTAGACGTCAATGAAAGGATGGCTAGTGAGGGGCTCAGAGTCCTGGCGATGGCATACCGAAACCTGCCCGCCACGGTCAACCCGACAGAATCTGCAGGAACATATGTGGAGCAAGACTTCACCTTCGTCGGACTCGCTGGAATGATGGATCCACCAAGGACTGAGGCTAAGAATGCAGTTCAAACCTGCAAGAATGCAGGAGTCAAGACGATTATGATCACTGGTGACCACATGCTAACCGCCTCCACCATCGCAAGGGAACTGGGAATTCTGGAGGATGGGGGCCGGGTCTTGACAGGAAGCGAACTGGACTCT
>JAWCLX010000052.1:0-3645 GCA_038850385.1 Bathyarchaeia archaeon
ATTGTCGCATTCATAGATGCGGATACAGTAGCCTCAAGGGACTGGCTGAGCAGCATCGAGGAGAGCCTCTCATGCAAGGACGCGGTAGGAGTGACGGGGCCGACTCTGCCTTATCAAGGCTCAGGCCTAGATGTTCTGGCGTACAGGGTTGCGACAGGGTGGCTGCAGAGGTTTTCAATGATCTTCGGTCTGCCCCATGTCGCAGGTTTCAACTGTGCCTACCGCCGCGAGCCGTTCATGAGATGCGGAGGCTTCGAGGAGGGTAGAACACTCTCAGAAGATCTTGCACTCTCACTCAAGATCAGGCATGAGGGGCGGCTGCTCTTCAACAAGAGGATGGTTGCCTACACCTCGACGAGGAGAGTTAGAAGGTATGGGTATGTGCGTTTGGCGATGTTCTACCTTCTGAACGACGCGATCTTTGCACTTACCAGAAGAAGCCTCTACTATCCTCAGGTCAGGTGAGGCCCCACGCCTAGGCTAACCTCAAAATCCTGATCAATTCAGAGTCTTGTATGAGTCTGTGCAGCTGAGTGTGAATGTTCAATGTGGAATCAAAGGACGTTGACAGGCTAGGTCCCCTCATGTAGGGATGCTCTCACCTCAGCTCAAAATCAAGAACGTCTCAATCTCTCGATGATTCTGTCTGGATCGAATCATGAGAGAGCGGAGGCTCCTCGCCGAATTCCTATCAAAGGAGATGAGAGAACCAATATCGGCTGGGGCCGCACCCACAATCAGACAGATTGTCGCTGGTGCAGGTCAGTGCGCCTGCGAGTCATATGGTCTGACAGGATGCTGGCGTGCATTACCTTAGTTCAGGAACAGGAATCGTTCTCCTGGTTTATGCGCAGAATTCTGAATCGTTGCGGAGATCGGTACTTCTAGACTTGAGCTGCGGCTTCTGTCCTAGGTTTGCGCGGCCTCCCACGTCTTTTCTGTCTGCCTCTTCTCTTCGGAGGACGGCCACGTTTCCTTTCCGGTTCAGAGACCATCTTCAAGACAAGACTCCTCATGCTGTCCCTGATCTCTTCAGGAAGAGACCCTATGTCTCTTCTCAGACTCTCTGCAGCAGCCAGTACGTCAGACATTATGTCCGATGATCTTCTTCTTGGCATATTTCATCGCAACTGAAGTATCGCACCAACAGTTAAGTCTTTACTCTATGTTAGTTCTCGGATTGAGCTAGAGCTTAATGCATTCTGGACGAGGATTACGAATCGACTTGTTGAAACATGATAATTGCTGATTGTCTATTTCGCTTACATAGCGCATCCGCGTGAAGATTATTCAAAGTTATTCATGTTGGTTGAGAGTGTCATGCAAGTCATAAGGATTAATTATGCTCTGTGGAACTCATTCTCGTCTTTTCGCTGCGATTTCTCAGTGGATCTCGTATGTCCAGGAATTTTCTAGGATTTACAGGGGCGACTTCTCCCGTAGAGGAAGACGTGACATCTGGTTCAGTATTATCATATCCTCAGTCTGCTAACGTCATCCTCACTAGTTGGTGATACATCTATCTTCTTGTTCAGTTCCTTTTTGCCATACATAACAGTTGTTGGATTGTCCTCTGAGTCTGAGTAGTGCGCCGTGAGGGCTGCAGCCATGCTGACGGCAGCCTTCGATACTGGGCCTTGCAGAAGAGTTACCGGACTGCCACACCCCACTACTTCAAAGTGATACTCGCTCTTTCTCTTCAGTGAGAGGAGAAGTCTATTCTCCTCTTCGTTGCGACCGACGACAATCTTGTTTGACCCATACCTGAAGTGTCGGCCTATCTTCAACAGTCTGATGTCACGAGCCGTTACTCTATCACAGTTTCTGAGGAGGTCTCTTAGCCTTCTAGAGAAATACTTGTCAGTCAGTAAGCAGCCTCCGGCAGGGGAGGCGTATCTTGTCACCCCTAAGATCTTCGCTGTCTCCAGCTGTCTTTTTCTCTGGCGGCCGACTATGTCAAGCAACTTCTCTCTCTCGATGGTCCCATCCTTCTCCACGTCGGTCTTTGGCAACAGTTTCGCTGAGAGGGGTCTCAGAATCCTCCCCTTAAGACCTGTCTCCCTCTCTATTATCTCAAGGGCTCTTCGATGCTGGGACATCGGTCGCTCCCCTAGGACCTCACCAGTAGCTATGAAGGATGCGCCGATCTTCTCAGCGTACCTTTTCGCCTCTTTCAGCATGAGTATCTTACAGTCAATGCATGGGTTCAAACCTCTTCCGTACCCATGCTTTGGCTTCCTCACGATCTGGATGAACTCCCTATCCTTGGTTACGGTCTTCAGTTTGATCCCGAGTTCTCTGGCAACCTCTGTAGCATGACATCTCTCCTCCATACTAGGGGGGTAGAATGGCAGTCTGAAGAAGACTGCCTCCACATCTACACCCTGCTTTACCAGTAGGGCTGCTGCGAGGGCGCTGTCTAAGCCGCCTGAGAGCAGGACCACTGCCTTCTTACGGGGGCTCAATGGGCTTTTTTCGATCATACACTACTACACCGCACTATTCTCCATTGACTGTCTAGATCCGGATTGTCACGATTCACATGCAAGCACGCAACTGTTCCGGTGGATCAAGTTTCCAGCGCCTGCTCAATATAGTATTCGTCCATGTCTGGACGGTTTGGAGGCTGCTCAGAAGTAGGCGAAGAAGGCGACTGCCAACACAGCTAATGTTATTCCTAGCAGGGCTAGAGGGCTTGGCTTCTCATGCCAAGCTAAGATCGCCAGCATACTGGTGACCATAAAACTCATTTGAACTATTGAGAAGCTTACACTCACCTCCCCATGCTTGAGAGACTCAAGAAGCAGAAGGTACGAAGACGACAGGAGAATCCCGCAGAGTGGCGCATGAACTATTATGTTGCGCGACCACTTAACCTGGCCTTTCAGGTTCACAACTAGGAAAGCGTAGATTATGAAGGATAATCCTTGAATGACCAATATGCCGACCGGCGTCACACCCATGTAGAGTGAGAACTTGTAGAGGAAACCAAAGAGGCCGTAGAGGATTGTGGCAAGGACGAGTTGAGTGACAACGAGGATTGATGCTGAGGCTATCCTCAGACTGCTGGAAAAGGTCAGTATGCTGAGTACAGCCAGAACTATGGCCAAGATCTTCCCCGACGTCACGGTCTCATGAAAGAAGTAGACCCCCAGTATGGCGGTCACGATGAAGCTCAGCCTAAAAACGGGGACGTTGACGCTTGTTTCACCAGCCCTGAGACTTCTCAGAAACAAGTAGACCGACAGGTAGACGAGTGATGCACAGCTGGCCCCTAGAAGAATCGTTAAGGGCGATATCTCCACGCCTCCTGAATATGTGACGAAGGTCAGGTTCGTCGCGTTGAAGAATATGCTCTGAAGCGCAAGGAACAATGCTGGCGAAGCACCCCTAAGCTGCGATCGCCTATAAAAGAAGTCGGAGAGGCCGGTAGCCAGCATGCTCAGGACTGCCAGTAGAACCGGATTCACAGTTTCAACGACGCTCCAGAAAAGCTGAGATGCTGTATCTCTCTATGATTCTCCACTCCATTCATGTCCGTCTGTGTGGTGTGGGTTATGTTTCCGACCCTTGCGGCCGCCGAGTGGAAGACTGTGCCGACAGCGGCTCCTATTGAAGCGGTCACACGCATAAAAGGATGCTGCG
>JAWCLX010000052.1:3655-7313 GCA_038850385.1 Bathyarchaeia archaeon
GCAACCCTGGAACCTCTCTAATCTAGGTGCAGGAGCCGCTCGAAGAGGCTTAGCACGGAGACGCAGCTGTCTGGCACCCTGCCTCAATATACGGATATTCGTCATACAGCCGACTGCCCCTCAGCCCCATCATAATCCTACTTATGGACTCAAGGATGGAGGCTGAAGCATTCTCGACAGTTCACAGATACATTGAGATGTTGAAGACCGCTATTCCAACTAATGCTCCAGCTGCAGTTGCGATGAAGTTGACCATATTGTTGTCTATCAGACCTGACCCCCGGACAAGTTCTGTGGTGCTTCCGCAATGCCTCTTGTTCTCAGTGATAGCACCGCAGACCGGACAGCTAAACATGCCTTGAACAGTTGCGCCGATTATGCTGTCTAGAGTGCAGCCTGCTAACCCCGACAGTAAAGCGACAAGTGCAGTCGTCTTGAAGCCATAGGTTCCGAGATCGTCTAGGCCAAGAGACCAGGCGGAGAGACCTATTATCACTGCTCCGAGAAGCGCTGCAAGTTCACCTATAGGCGATACGCCGCCGGACGTCCCGGCCGAGACCTTTCTACGAAGATCTGTTATGAGTCTCGGCTGTCTTTTGCTGAGAAGCCCTATCTCAGTAGCCAGAGTATCGGCGGTCGCGGTTGCCACTGCGCCAATGAATCCGAAGGCCAGTATCCCAGACGGCCAGAGGCCCTCTCCGAGAGCAAAGAGGCCTGCGATCCCCCCGTTCGCTGTGACATTCTGCCAAGCCCTAGCTCCCCCCTTCTCCTGAGCGAAGCCCAGTTGCCTCTTCGTATGATACTTGTATTTTGTGAACTGGGCAGCGACTACGTGAAAGATCATTATGACGATGAACCATTTCCAACCGTCTGAAGGGACGGCGAATACTACAACCCCGATAATCAAGGCTGCAAAGAACCCGGATAAAGTAACGAACCTAAACCTCAATGATGCGGCACCTATGATCGCACACGCAACAAGGGCTGCCGCCAACATTAACAGGTCCATGAAGAGCTCCTTCAGCCATAGGGCCAAAATCCATTATCCAGCCAGTAGCCCTGATAACGCTTTTCCTGTACACGATCGCTTGTCAAATACCCAATATTAGGGATGGGTACTCCTTTAAGGGATTAGAATGAGAAAGTACTTGTTATGATCTCCCTCATCGACGTGGCGCTTGTAGTACTTGTCTATGCGGTCGTCCTCCTGATAGTAACGATATCGGAATACGCGAGAAAGAAGTTTAGTCTGCGTGTAACAACTACAAGGCATGCTATACATCTCCTGGCCGGCGACAACATGCTCCTTCTACCCTTCTTCTCATCAATATATTATCCGTTGACGATCCCTGTAGGCCTGGCTGTTCTGATCGCATACTCTTTTCTCCACTCAAAACAAGGCATTATGTCAAGAACCATGATAGATGTTGAGTATGATAGACTCCACGCGTATGGGCCACTGTACTACACAGTCTCGATAGCCATACTTCTAGTTACACTGTGGTGTATGAGGCACATCGCGATGGCGGCAGTGATGATAATGGCGTGGGGCGATGGGGCAGCATCTCTGTTCGGCATGCGCCTGAGACGGCGGCACATATATCCACACTCCTCAAAGAGTGTCGAGGGCTCACTGGCCATGTTACTCTTCTCCACCCTTGGTGCACTATTGGCCATGGCTGTTTCACTCCAAACGGGCATCGCGGCTACATCCGCCGCCAACGCGGTCATGCTGGCGCTTATTGGCGCTATATCGGGGACGATCGCTGAAGCCTGCACAGTCGGACCCTTGAAGGCCTTTGATAACTTCACAGTCCCGTTATCCTCAGCAGCAGCGATGTACACAGCTTCTCTGTTCATACTCTAGGATCTGCAAGACACCCTCAATCTCGTAGTAAGGATGAAGAGAATGAGGCCTTCTCAAAATCTGAGATCGGTGATTCATAACCCTATCGAGGGAATCAAAAAGAGTCGAAAGAAGATTTTGAATGTGACGTACAGCTAGGCGGTGTATGAGCCCCATCACTCCTTGATTTGTTTCTTCACTTTCCTTCTTCTGGCAATGAAGTACGCAGGTACTCCGACTAGAAGCATGACGGGCAGTAAAGACACCACCAGTACTATCAGTCCGCGTATGACGCCAAAGAATCCTCTCAGAGCTATCTCGAATGTCTCACCCCAATCCATCCCTGGCGGCGTGAATGGTGGAGTCGGCTCCCTCAGACTCACAGTGATCAGTGACATTGTCACGTTTCTCTCAATGTAGTTGATCTGGCCTTGTAGACTATCTATCTCCCCTCTGACTCGGCCGAGTTCCTGTTCAACTTTGAGGATCTCGTCAACAGTCTCTGCCTTGGCCAGAAGCTCAACCAGATTCTTCTCTACAGTCTGAAGGTTCTTCAGTCTGGCCTTGAGGTCTATGTAATGTTCTGTGACATCCTCGCTGGTCGTCCGTTCATCCAGAACCTTGCCGTATGTTCCGATCTCTCTTATTGAGGTGTGGAACTTGTCTTGCGGAATCCTGATCGATATCTCGGCCGTTGCTTGATTGCCGAAGGTCGAGCGGGATGTCCCGGCCACGTATCCCCCATACATCTCAGCCAATGTTCTTATCTTCTCTACTGTGCCGGCAAGATCCGCTGTCTCTATTGAGAGATACCCATTGTAGATCACCATCCTCTCCTGAATAGGTGTGAGGTCGGATCCTTTCAGTAAGGGTCTTGCTGGCTCCGGCAAGGTCGAGGGTCTGAATTCAAACCCTGCCTGATATCTTCCATCAAGACCATACTGGGTGAGCAGTGCACCGGCAACAAACGACGCCGCCAAAATGATTGCTGCTATGATAACTAGCATTCTTACTTTAGTCATCAGCCATCAACCGCTATTGTCTTGAACCTCCCCATAAAGAGTTAGGGTTTAGAACGTTCTGTCTAGATACTAGAACATCAACCAGACCACAGAACATCCGGCTGAACTGTAAGACTTTTATCGTCAGATCTCGGTGGGTCAATCAGACATGATAACCGATATGTTGATACCGATTGTCACGGTATTATTGGCGGAACTCGGGGACAAAACCCAGATCTCCATCCTTCTTCTGTCATCAGAGGAGAGAAGGCGCCTCCGCCTGTTGCTGGGGGTTTTAACCGCATTCCTGGTTGTTGATGGTTTTGCAGTCCTCATAGGTTCACGGGTTATGGTGTTAGCGCCCCTGAACGTGCTCAAAGTGCTTTCACTTGTAATCTTTGTGGTGTTCGGTGTGCTCAAGCTCAGAGAAAGAGGAGTGGAGGGCGGTGGCCTTTTCTATTCTGGGGAGCCATTCCTCTCAGGGTTTGTTCTGGTAGGAGTGGCTGAATGGGGCGACAAGACCCAGATTGTTTCAGGACTTCTTGCCGCAAAGTATGATGCGCTCATGGTCTTGATTGGAACTATGATAGGATTAGGTCTAGTCTCAACAATAATGATCTGGTTAGGTAAATCCATTCTGAGCAAGATCGATAGGAGAATAATGACGAAAGTTGCAGGCGCCACACTAATCCTGGTCGGTATCTCATTCCTAGTTCTATGATGTTGTTCCGCCTCTCTGAAGCGTCGCTTGATCACTGCGGAAGCCGTTCTAGGCTGCAGAGAAAGCGTAACGGTCCAGCAGCAAACCCAG
>JAWCLX010000052.1:7323-9198 GCA_038850385.1 Bathyarchaeia archaeon
CTCATTCCTAATTCTATGATGTTGTTCCACCTCTCTTAAACGTATCTTGACCGCTGCGAAGCCGTCCTAGGCTGCAGAGAAAGCATAACGGTCCAGCAGCAAACCAAGGGCTAGTCTGCAGTAATACAAAAAATGCCAGAGAACAGTCACAGCGTTCAACCGCAGGATCCTCATCTCGAGAGAAAGGGGAGCAAAACATTCTCGGTGGTGCGGGGAGTGGGATTCGTGCACCGATCTAATAGTAAAATGAGGCAGGGAGTCTGAGTATTCCTGAACCTACAATCGGCGGGTCCGCTGGTTCTTACACCCACTTAGGTGCGGATACCTGCCCTTTTGGGTGACAGATCGTGAAGTTTATGATTTATCCTCTACTCAAACTTGTCAACCAATGTTCTTTTGCAAGATAGCCTCTTTTGAGCGAGAAGAATTCAAAGAAAATCTTGGCCAGGTCTTCGGGTCTCTCTTCTCGACATGAAAGCTAGGCATATATGTAAGGAATTCTTACTTCTGGCTATGGTGAATACCATGGCCACAAGTGAAGTCGTCAAGATCACCTCGAAAGGGCAGTTTACTCTTCCGGTTGAGATACGAAGGGATCTCTCCCTGGGAAAAGACAGCTACCTCTATGTGACCAAGGTGGGGCACCTCATCGTGATGAAAAAGGTGGATGAATTATCCTTAGACGAAATCTCCACGATCCTCCAAAGCTTGGCGAAAGGGAGGGGCATAACCCGTAGCCTCCTAATGAAGGAGGTTGGGAAAGCCAGATCGAAGCTGCTGGAAGAGAAATATGAGAAAACCCAAGCCTAAGGTCCTTATAGACACAAATATCCTCATCTCAGGCCTCGTCTTCTTGAGAGGAAATGAGCACAAGATACTGAAGCTGGCCGAAGAGAGAAAGATAATTCTAGTGATTCCAGAGTTTGTGCTGGAAGAAGGAAGATTAGTTCTAGCCCGCAACTTCCCAAGTCATGAAGCGCTCTTAGATGCATCCCTTGCAAGGATGGAGCATACAGTGCTTCCTTGGAAGGGAATTGGAGAGTTATCTTCTGTCTGCGAGGAAAAGGTTAGGGATAGGAAGGATGCCCCTCTCCTCGCCTCGGTAATAGCGGTGAAACCAGATTTCACAGTCACAGGAGATGTAGCGCTGCGAGAAGACATGAAGCGGTGCAGTGAGGTTGCTGGCGTTACGAAGATATGCTCTTCAAGACAGTTTATAGAGGCTATGGGATGACCCGCCCTTTCAACTTCGTCAGCTCCTACATTTTATGCGCCAAGAGAGCATGGACAAGTTCCCCAAAGATATGATTCTCTAGCGCTTGAATTCTCTGTTCAACATCGTCACTTCAAACTTGAACCCGCGTCCATTTCTTGTGCATGGTCCTTTGATAGAATGAATCTCTCTCTGTACGTGCGAATTGGTGTCGACACAAAAATGTTGACACCTACGATCTTGTTTTGATTTCAGACGTCTGATTTGTAGGGTGCTGGCTACGCCCGGCTCCCCGCTGAGCAGACCTGCTCGAGATGGTGAATAGGTTAGGTCTCAGTGAGGCGACTATTCGAAGTGGGCTACTACGCCCGGAAGGGTGCTTGTCGCCTGAAGGCCAACAAAAGAAAAAGATGAATCGAACATGATATGTGTTGGAGTAGACGTTCACAAGGGATGCTGCTAAGCATGCCTCAAAGATGAGAAAGGCAGACTGATTGAAAAGTTCAGCATCTCTAGCAGCGTCGAAGGCGCAGCACAGCTCCAGAAGGTTCTGGAAGGCCACGGAGAAGCCAAAATAGTCTTGCAGTCAACAGGCAACCTCTAGGTCCGAATCTATGGTACGCTCGACCAGCAATCAGGATTCAGAGTTGTATTGGCTAATC
>JAWCLX010000053.1:0-7943 GCA_038850385.1 Bathyarchaeia archaeon
TGCACATGACCATTATCAGTTCCAATCTTCTAGTAATCATGCTGGTCCTCAAGAAGTCTGGATACAAGGGCGAATCTGTTCCCCTGAAGCCCAGTGATTGGCTGGAACTCTTGGCGCTGGTAGCCTTTGCTGCATCCGCACTGACGATGTGGTTCAACCCGGCTTTTATGGTTGTCTTCATTGCTTCAGGGGTCTATCTGCTCCTCTCGGAGATGCGCTGAACCTGGATGGCCGCTGCAGTGTGCCGCGCAGTATGCTGAGCGCAAGCCCGATCGTCATCGTGATGCCGACAGGTAACGCTGCAACGAACCTTCTGAGTGAACGGTAGTGGAGACCCCCAAGCACCAGCAGTGCGACAGGTATCAGTACCAGGGCTGGGGTTTGCCAGGCAGAATACCAAGGACAGGAGCCAGGCAGTGTAGTAGGCGTATGTTCTCTTTAGGCGGCGGGTAAGCAACCCCTCCTTCAATAACAGGTAGTGGTAGTGGGGGACCTCGAACAGCCTCTTTTTCAAATGATCCCTGTAGGCTATTGGTTTCAGGTGCAATGCCCTACTTTGATTGTGGCACATTATCTTGAAACCAAGCTTCTCGGCCTGGGCGCCTAGCCATAGGTCATCGACTTTGTCGAATCTCTCATCTATCTTCCAGTCTATTCTGTCAAGCAGTTCTCGTGAGATTATTGTGCATCCCAACGTAACATCGACCTCGAGTGCTTGGGCAGCACCACTGCTGTGTCTAGCATATGTGTAAGGAACAGATGCCATGCCGATCCGTCTGTCTTTCTCCATAAGATCTACGAGGCCCTGTATGGCGTCCGCAGGCATCTCTACATCAGAATCTACGCTTATCAGGTACTGTGCTTGGGTGTCTCTGGCTAGCCCGAAGCATCCGTTCCTAGCTTTTGCGATATTCCCACGAGATGGGACTGTGGAGCGCCCGTAGATCACCTTTGAGTACATGCTGCCATGCACCTTGATGAAGTCTTTAGCGATCAAGCCTGAGTTGTCCGTGGAGCCGTCATCGTAGAGAACTATTGACACTCTGCTCTTGTGGTATCCGTTATTGATGATGGAGTTCAATGTGAATGGCAGAGTGTCCTCTCTGTTGTTGAAAGGGATGCATACTGCGACGTGAGCATGCCTACTTTCGTGGCCAGGCTCAGGATTTGATTTGCGGCTTGACTCCACCGGTCAACCATCCTCTAATGATCATTCTATACGCATCAAGTTGCCATGAGGAGAGTCTTACGTCTCTGGTGACGATGTAGATCCAAACAGCTTTCGGTAGCCCGAGAAGAGCAAACATGAGGATTCTCTTCCAGTCATAGTACCGGTACGCTCTAGCTATCCTGCCGAACTCGATGAGTCCACTTATGTTTCTGGCACTGATGTCCGCAAAATGATGACAGTAAGCCTCTCTCGTTGAAATCCATCTAAAGCCCTTGTTCAGTATGTGCTGCTTGATGTAATGGTCCTCCCAAACATGCAGGTGGGACGGTATTTGCATGCCCTTCACAGGTTCAGTACGAATAAGTGTGTCATGCAACATGCCGCGTCGACTCCCTTCTATGAGCATGGTGTCTGCAAGCGACCTCGCGTAGAACCTTGCGACCGCGGTGCACCTCTTCAGATCACTGGGCGCGACAGGAATGGCTACGCCCCATACTGCACCAACACTCTTGGCGAGGTGTGGTTTGATCTTTGCGTACCAGTCTTTGCAAAGCACGACATCGCTGTCGACGAAAGCAAACCAATCAGTTTCGACTTCTTCGATTCCCCTCTGTCTTGCCGTGCCCCTCGATCCCCCCATCTGGATGACCGAAACCCTTGGGTAGGACTTCAGTATTCTAACAGTACCATCTGCGCTGTATCCGTCTACCGCAATGAGCCTGTTGACGGGTATATTAGTGTAGATGCTTTTCAGACACATGTCTAGGAGTGGCTTCTCACTGTTCTTGGTGATCATCACAACATCTATTTGCTCTCTGTCTATGCTCATCGAGTATCCAGCATTTCCGGTATAGCAAGAGCAAAGGGAGCTCATCTAACAATATATGTCTATCCGCATCCTAGTCTTACTGTCGCGCAATTTGAAACGGTGGTGTGTGATGAACTGGACAAGGGTCCTGGTTGAATGTCTCTCTTGGCTTCCTTGGTCAGCCCCCAAGGTCTCACTGTACAGGAAACTTGGCGCCAGAATCGGGAAACGTGTGATGGAGTCACGATCAGGGACAATACCAAGTTCTTCTGTGACCGATTGACTATAGAGGAAGACGCTTTTGTTGAGCGTGACAGTTTTGTGTCAGGTTCAGAGTTCTTTCTGGGGTTTGGGAGCTATTTCGGTCAACGTATGTTCGTTGACTGTACAAGCCCTGTGAGGATCGGGAGGGAAGTCATCATCAGCTTCACCAATATCTATACTCACGAGATGAACTATGCATGGGTTACAGAGGGAAGGGTGAGGAGGAAGTCGGGTCCTGTGACTGTTGGTGACAGGGCCTCTCTTGCGCCAGGGATACACATAGGTGCTAATGTGAGTATAGGTGAGCATTCGATCATTGGCGCTGGGTCTATCGTCCTCAAAGACGTTGCTCCATATGTGCTTGCTGCAGGTGTTCCTTGTCGAGAGATACGCAGCATAAAGGACGAGTTCTTGGCTAAGAAGGATATTTTGGACGAAGTCAGAAGAGACCTCGAAGACTTTGTTCACAAGAAGTGTCCGACGGGAAGAATTCAGCTGCTCTTCAAAGAATCCGTTGAGCCTTCAGCCCTAGAAAAGCAAGCAGATACGGATGTCGTTCTGGTAGGCAATTCTATTCCGGATGAGGTCTTCTCTGTATTGAAGGTTCGGCGCAGCGCTGTCTCAGCATTTGACCTTGGGAGGCAGATATATCACAAAAATGAGTCTGAACTGACTCATGAACTGAAGCGACGTATGAGGCGATTCGGTCTAGTCTTCAAACCGTACTCACCATAGGCCACTGGGACTGAAGGCCTAGCCCCTGTTGAATCAGAGGGCAAGAGACGGTCAAGGACAAGCGTAGACTTAAATACGCTAGGTGAGAGAAATTTGAACAAGAGCAAGACGAAGAGGGAGTCGTAGAATACTGCTCAGTTCCTTTTCCAAGACACTGGCGAGAGCTCGACCAGCCCAAGCTGCATTCTCTGAATCCACTGTGACGATGAAAAGAGATCTTTACGTCGGACCATTCGTCAGACAGAGTCTAGGAGGGCCCATATCCCACTTATGACCGATGTCTGCACAGTCTGCGGTCTGCCCAAAGACCTCTGCGTCTGCGGAACAATCGGCATGGAGCAGCAGATCATAAAAGTCCGCACAGAGATGAGGAAATGGGGCAAACCGACTACTGTCGTGGAGGGGCTGGACCCCAAGAGCGTCGACCTTGGTACACTAGCAGCCAAACTCAAAGCCTCATGTGCGTGCGGCGGGACAGCGAAGAATGGGCAGATAATCCTTCAAGGGGATCATCGAGAGAAAGTCAAGAGGCTTTTGGTAGATTATGGTTTCTCCGGCTCCAGCATCGAGGTCCACTAGACGGTGCTACCTAGACATGAATCTAAGAGACCTCTTTGAGACCGTCAATTCACTGACTAGACAGCGCTCAGGTCTAAAGCTGTGCCCGATATGTGCGAACCCTTCAATTCAAAGTTCTACAGCGCTGGGCGGCTGGCTGATTCCGGAACGGTTCACGTGTGAAAGGTGCGGTTACTCAGGGCACTTGGCAGTTGAGATTCAGGAATGCGAAGATGCTGATTCTGCCAAGTCACACGTTTAGGCCCAAAGCCTCCTTCAGGCCTTTGTATCGATTTCGAACAGTCACCTCGGTAACGTTTGCAACCTCGGCGATATCTTTCTGTGTCTTCTTTTCACCCTCCAGTACGCAGGCGACATACAGTGCTGCGGCAGCGAGGCCCATCGGGTCTTTTCCAGCCGCTATTCCTCTTCGCTGAGCCTCCTTCAGGATCTTGATGGCGCCCCTTTGGGTCTTCATCGATATTGCCACTCTGGAAGCTATCTTGGATACGCACCTGATAGGGTCCTCGACAGGCATCCTGATGTCGAGCTCGCGCAGGAGCAGTCTGTAGCATCGAGCGACATCTTTCTTCTTGATTCTACTAGCTGCGGATACCTCTTTCAGTGTCCTTGGAGTCTCGGTAACTCGGCATGCGGCATAGAGTGAGGCCGCTGCTATAGCCACGATAGATCGACCTCTCACCAAACCGCTATCCAAGGCTTTTCGGTATATTATTGCGGCTCTCTCCTTGACGGAGGCTGGGATGTGAAGTCTGTCTGTGAGCCTGTCCAGCTCCGCCATGGCCTGAGCCAGATTTCTGTCCACTGAAGAATGAATTCTCGTTCTTATCTGCCACTTGCGCAGACGTAGCATCTCTAGTCTTGTGCTGAGTGGAAGCTGCCTTCCATATGCGTCTCTGTTCACACGATCTATCACTGTTGAGAGACCCTTATCATGGACTGAGAAGGATATTGGTACCCCGACCCTTCCGCGAGAATCACGTTCCTCTTGGGTGAAGGCTCTCCATTCTGGTCCCTGACTCATCGCCTGGTCGCTTAGGACTAATCCACAGTCTTGGCATACGATCTCTCCGTGATCGTAATCTTCGATGAGGTTTGTACTGTTACATTCTGGACAGTTTGTGAGCCGGATAGGTCTCCTTTCCTGAGCTGACATATTCTCTCTTCCTCTTGTGCTTGGGGGGCTCAACTCGAGGTTTGGCCGACTGAGCAGCAGAATCCAGTGGGTCAGATCCTGAGTGTGCGGCCCAGCTAGACAGTGATATTTAAAGATTCCTCATATTTAAGTCTATTCATGAGTTCTGCATTCTGGACGTCTGAACCGGTTGCCTCCCCCGTCTGCAGTGTCTGGCCAGGAAGATGCCGTGCAAACCTTAAAGACCTGCTGCCTAATCCCATAAGTAGCCCGAGTATTCGGGCTAGATCAGCCCGGTCGTCTAGCGGTCAATGTGGGGTCAGACACGATCAGGGATAACGGGCTCTGGATCCTCCGTCAAGGAGAAGATACCCGTCGACGGGAGTTCGAAAGCCCTCCGAAAATCTCCCCCGGGCTACCACGCCACAGTTGACTCTAGGTTTGCCTTTGGTATGCCATTGCTTTCATGACCTGTTAATTCTCAATGGTAGAGGTGAGGCGTTGAACCGGTCAGGTTGAAGGATGTCTCAGCAATACTATTCCTCTGCAAGCGTCCATCATCACGAAATCTCCTGTCGATATCACTTCTACCGGGTTAGCCTCGAGCATATCTATCAAGGGAATATTCGCCAAGACGCAACCTGCCGCGATTATGGGCTCGGTTTTAAGATTGATTATGCCAGCCGGTTTTGTGCCCTTCTTAGCCATCGCGAACAAGGTGTACGAGCCAACAGTGCTACCTTTCCCGTAAGGGAAGACTAGAATTCTGCCTTTCACACTCAATCCCTCAAGCTCATGCCCCCCTTCAAGGATTGTGCCTGTCTCCGGGTCGACTCCGCCGAGAAATGAAATGGGATGGTGACAGACGAGCGCCTCACCCCTAGCTCGTCCTTTCACAAGTCCTCTCCCTCTCAGACTAGTCTCCACGTATCGCATACTCCAAGGCACCTTCAAGATGCTTAAGTGAAGCACAGACGCCACCAAGAAGCGGCATATAGTATGCTGCCTTTGCTGAATTGGTCACAACCTTTCTTATGCCCATTTCCTCAAGTGGCGCAACGACCATGCAGGTGTCTTTGACTACGCTGCCGCCTGCCTTAGTTATGCTCTCCAGCAAGCCTCTGGATCTAGCTAAGCCCCATGTGTAGCGGGATGTGAAAACCATGACTTTCTTGGTGAAGCGTCTTCCCTCTGATACTCTTGATATCGTTTCGATCTCTTCTATGCTGCAGTGTGGACAGCCTATGCATACATATTCTGAGCTGTCGTCTGTTGAGAGTGACTCTCTAATGGAGTCGAGATCGGACCTCCCAACCTCAATCTTCTCGCGAAGTGTGCTGTTCTTGAACATGCGTGATTCAGGTGTTAATCCTCTTACGTGATAAAGGGCCTGCCCACCTGAGGTTGCCATGCTCGCGCCTAGGGACTTTAGTGAGTCTACGTCTGCGGATTGACCGGAGAGGTCTACGAGAGGGATCTCTCCAGGAGCGATCTTTCCAATGCAGAATCCTAATAGACTAAAGTCTAGCTCGTTCTCCAGCCTTGTTTTGACATAGACGTTGATCTTAGGCTTCCGGTTCTCATCTTGATGTAGCCCGTATAGAGGGGTTTTCCCTACTATTGCGCTTGCAAGTGATGTGGGCCCGCCTTCCCTGTTGGTTCTGGCCCCGAGGACTGAATTTGCAAAGATCACTGCCGATGATTCAGCCCACGCTAGATGCTCTTTCAGTTTTGGGGGTTTGCTGAGCAGATACGGTGTGCAGGTCCACGTCGGCTCAATGCCCATCTTGCTGAGGGCGACGACGATCCTCATTTGTTTTTTCGCAAATTCCTGTGAGATTCCCATCTCCCTCCAGTTCTCCAGGTCCATCCCCGCAGGGTTTGTTGTCGCGTAAACTGAAGCCTGTGCGTCGTCCTCTGCAAGGCTCTCGATGAACTCTAGACCTGAATCCCCAATGGTCTTGTAAGATACGCCGGAAACCTGAGCGCTTTCTATAGGTATCAGCCTCTCTGCATCGAATATGTCACCTATGGCGGCGAGTAGCTTCATGGCGGTTGCAGCCGCCTCCCCCTCTTCACCGTCTAGGATTCTCTCTTCTTCTTTCGAGAGGTACATGGAGATGTCCTACTCCGTAGGCTCTGCTGGGATCCTTGCTCTCTCAAACTTCTCCTTGGGCTTGAGAAATGATCGTGTCGCATCGATACCGACCTTCGTCGTGAGGCTGATCTCTTGATTCCCCGAGGCGTCAAGACTTGAACCCCTAGCGTCTGTGATAATGACCAAGCCGCGATTTCCTTGGAACCTAGTGGCTATAGCCCACTCCACCTCTTCCAGCCTGTTGACGTCTATGTCTGGATCGACCACGACCACATGTTTTAGCGACGGGTGGCCTGCAAAGGCCGCGAGAATGGCGTTCTTGGCATCACCCTCGCTTTGCTTCTCAATGGATACTGCGGCGTGTAGCCAGTGACAGCCTCCAGCGGTCAGGTTGACATCTTTGACGTAGGGAACAACACCGGCTATCGACTCTGCGATCTTCGCTTCCTGTGGAAGCCCCATAAGGAGGCCATGCTCTCTCCCCGAGGGCAGCAGAGCATGATAGATGAAGTCTCTTCTGCAGAGTATCCTCTTCACCTCAACCACTGGCTGCTTCCTGACTATGTCATATGTCCCAGTCATATCGACGAAAGGCCCTTCATCAACCTCCTTCTTTAGAAGGATCCTCCCCTCGATCACAATCTCTGCGTCTTCTGGAATGCGGGCATTCACTGAAGAGCATTCCGCGACCCTGAGCTTGTTTCCCAGAAGCCTGTTGGCTACGGCGTACTCGCTTACACCAAAGGGTGCGGGTGATGCAGCAGCGAGAAGCACTGCTGGATGCAGGCCGATAGCTATCCCGACGTCGACTGTTGGATGTCCGGATGCCTCAGATGATTTGCAGATCTGGTAGAGGTGCCGAGGCACTATCCTGATGGCCATGTGCATCTTGTCGACGATCATCAGTCTGTGAATTGACACGTTCTCGACTCGGCTGCCGGGTAGCCGTGCTGAGACTATTGCCGAAGTGATGTAGGGTGCGGAGTCCTTCTCGAAGTGAGTCAGCACGGGTAGTTTCGAGAGATCTGACAGTTCTTCATCGGCGTTGAGGTTGCTGGTCACGCTTGGTTCTTGAGGGTTCCTGATACCATCCATGATGCATTGACGTATTCTGTCAGGCGTTGTGTCGAGGGACAGAGCGATTCTTCTCTTT
>JAWCLX010000053.1:7953-9086 GCA_038850385.1 Bathyarchaeia archaeon
CTTCTCTTTGTTCCGCAGATGCCTGAGACAGCCTTGCCGTAGCCACTGACATGAAAGAGGATGGCTTTTCCCTCATCGTTTTTCTTGATAATGGAGGAAGCTTCGAACCTTGGGGAGAACGCCCTATCTATTCTGAGAAGTTCAGACTCCTTCTCGAGGACTCCGAGGAAGGAACGTAGATCCACCATACATTCATCCGCTGCAGCTGTTCGATAGTTTCCGTGCCGTTATTAAGTTGGCGGACTTTTCCATGGTCTGAATAGATCATGATCAATGCCCAGCCTCTGAAGTATCCGACCAACTACGAAGTCGACTAGATCTTGTATTTCCTGTGGATTATGGTAGAATGCGGGGCAGGCGGGGACGATTAATGCACCTGCGCGGCTCAGTCGCAGGAGATTCTCTAGATGGATCGTGTTATACGGTGTCTCTCGAGGAACAACTATCAGCGGCCGACCTTCCTTGAGGCAAATGTCTGCTACTCGTAGAAGCAGGTTCTTCGATAGGCCGCATGCGATCGCTGATGCTGAAGCCATGGAGCACGGCACAATAGTCATTGCGTCGAATCTCCAAGAGCCGCTTGCAGCGGGTGATGTTAGGTCATCAACCTCAAAGTGTTCGGTGGCTAGCGTATAGACTTCATCTGGCTCGAGCGAGAGCTCATGCCTTAGAATCTTCTGTGCCGGATGTGTCATGATTACGTAGGAGTCGATCTTCTTCTCTCTGAGCACTTTGAGCAGCGTCCATGCGTATATCATGCCGCTGGCCCCTGTTATGCCGACCACAATTCGCAATTCGATTCGCCTAGCAGAGACTGTTGGGAGAATCAGGTTAGGAGTGAGGACTAGTTGGGCCTACCACATTATTAAGAGTTTGAGTGTGAACATTACTCATAATGACTAGGCCAGAGTGGGCACCTTGCCTGCCAGCAGACATCCACGCATCGTGTTGTTGGGGGGGACCTTCGACCAGCTGCACAGGGGGCACCGGAAGATAATCTCCAGTGCCCTTCAGGTCGGTGACAAGGTAGTGATCGGTCTTGTGAGCGACAGGTTCGCGTTAAAGAGAGGAAAGCACCATGAGATAAGCAGTTACGAATCTAGGCGTAAGAGTCTCGAGTCCTTCCTCTCCGC
>JAWCLX010000054.1:0-6276 GCA_038850385.1 Bathyarchaeia archaeon
AATGGGGCTCCTACACGATCGAGGCCTTCAAGGTAGTAATCATACCAGTATGAGTATTCGAGTGAGAACCACCTTGTCAAGAGGTTCTGCCTCGCATTATAGTAGTTCAGGCGGGCCTGGAGGCAGACGCAGTTCTCAGGAACTATCGAGAATGCTGCGACGGCCTTCTTCAACTGGTCAGGCTCAGGATCATCCTCAGCATCGTATATGACGCAGTACTCACCCTTCGCTCTGAGCAGACCGAAGTTGCATGCCCTAGGCTTCGTAGTGATCTCGGTGTATGGAACTATCACTGGATCGAATGTCCTCAGGAAATCCTTGTACTCCTCCTTAGTCATGGATTCGATTGTAGCCTCGGACTCCCCTAGCAGGCCTAGTCTCGCAGCCTCAGTCAATGTCTCACTGTCTCTCTCCTCGATCAGTATCTTGACGTCCAATCTGTCTTTCGGATAGTCTATCCTGTAGATGTTCTGCAGTATATGCTGCAGCACCCTGGCCTCCCTGTAGACCGGTATGAGCACAGTGTAAACTGGCAATGTTTTGTCTTCCAGGCTCTTGACCTCTTCACCCGAGACTGTGACTGTCCTATGCGGCCCCAGCAATCCCCTGAGGGATATGTAGATCTTCACCGGATTAACGATGAAGTAGAGTATGTTGATCGATGAGAAGAGAAGGATGAATGAGGCTGGATAGTTTATGATGAACAAAAATAGAAACACTATCGATGAACCTATGATAAGGTATCTCTGCCAAGGGTACAGGACTACGTAGGCTGACTCATCCGGCCTCCTGTATATCAGGTCCCGCAGCGCCCTATCCTTATGGAGCTCCCTGTATCCATCCTCAATAGTCTCATCCACAGTCTCGATCGATGCTACCCAAACCTCGACCAGTCTCCCCTTGAAGATCTCTTCGATAAGCCTGAAGAATCCCCTGTTCAGAGGGTTTGACGTCGCCACCTTGATCCTGTCTGCTGAAACCTCTAATGGTACTGTCAAATTCTCTTTCAAGGTTAGATACGGCATCATCATCGCCAGGTCACGTCTGGCCTGAACTAGGCTCTTGTCGATGAAGGGTAAACCTAGAATTCTGGCAAGATCCTTGAAGAAGCCCTCAGGCAACTTGACCCTGTTCCTGTGCAGGTTCAGTATGAGGGTCTCCTCATCGACCGGCCGGAGATCAGGTATAGAACTGACGTCGACGCCGTGGCTTTTCAATAGTGTGATCAGCCAATCTTTGTCCGGCTTCATAGCTTCGACTCCAGACCTTGGAGCTCGAGTGTGTAACATCCCACCTCTAACGTATCAAGCCAGATGAAGATGCTCGGGCTCCACCTATCCTTCCCACTCATGTATTTGTGGTCTGCTGAACCTTTTATGATTTGACTCATCACATATCTTAATTAGCCTTTGTCAGCAAACTCCAAACATCTTCAGCCTTCAACGCAACTGTCTATTTCTCGTCGGTCCTTTGAGAATCACGGTCAGATGGGAGGGGCTCTTCCGCCACCACCGTGAATCAAGTCTTTTTCGATGAGCCTTATCGTAAACTAACTGCTGACATGTGTCCATCTATGTGGAAGGACCGAATAGTTGTGGAAGATTTTGAGAGAAACATGATTGGGTCCCGTGTTGTGTCGAGGAAGATGGATCATATTTAGAAGACTGGAGGGCTGCGAGATCAGCGACATTGAAGAGGCGTTGCTGATAAACGGGTAGAATTTTGATCGATGGTGAAGCATCCGCAATAGGCATGGGTGGGAGGGGTTGACGATCAGATCTGGAGCTCACCTCAACCACTACCGGACACCTCAAGAGACTGAACTTCATCCTTGAACTAAGAAGGGGGAAGCATTAGGGACTGAGAAGATTGAAGGCCATCTGCGCAACTACAGGCCTCGAAGAATAGTGCCTGTAAATCATAGAACCATATACAGGATTTCGGTCCAAGCGGGAATCAACAATCCCATAGCTAAACCGAAAACAGTTCTGGGGAACTTGAGGACATCGTGGAGGTGACGCTGACAGCTTCAGGGATAGGTGGCTGTTGAACATTCCGTCAAATCCGTGCTGATAGCTTTTGGAAATAGATTTCCCAAGGGTACATGATGTGAGCGGCATACTTGAGGATGTGGCGAAGGAGCGATGTTCCAGCCTGGTTTAGAGAAATGGTCCCTGAGATCGCGAAGGTCATGTCTGAGTTAGCTGAGTTGAGAGGGATGGCAGGGTACGGCTTCGCGGAAGGGGTGGACTGCAGCTACTTCAGGGACTATGACGCCTGAAGCCCTCAGAGAAGCAAGGATGACCCTTGAGGCTTGTCTGAGACTCGTCAAGGAACTGTTCAAGGTAAAGACATGAAATGGCCTCCAACACTCTAAGCCTAGACCGCAGCCGATTGGTGAGACAGGACCCTGCCTCGGGTAATAGAGGACTGGGTTCTCAACTGCAGGAGCATTCATCCGGCTTAGTCGCCTCTATCAGTGCGATCCTCTCGAAGAAAAGCCTACGCTCCGCCACTATCCTGGTCTTGAAGCCGCTCTCACAGAGCCTCCGTATGGTCTCATCGCACCTCGAAATGGAGGATTGAACGATCTCCACTCTCCCTCCTTTCTTGAGGTAACGGTCCACCTCGTCTATGAATCTGTCAGTGACTGCCCTACCATCGCTTCCCCCATTCCAAGACCGCTCCAAGTAGCCGGTGTGAACCTTCTCCTCTGGAAGGTACGGGGGATTCATAACCACCAAGTCGAATCTGCCGCTCAACGGAGAGAAGAGGTCCCCCACGATGAAGTCAACATTCCTTATACCATTCAGCTTTGCGTTGCTCTTAGCTAATCGGACTGCATGAGGGTTTATGTCTATTCCTACAACGGATTCAGCCTTCTCTGCAGCTATCAGTGATACGTATCCTGATCCTACACCTACCTCCAGAACCGCATCCTTCTCCCTCACGTCCAGATTGTCAGCCAGCAGCAAGGTGTCTTCTGCAGGCTCATAGACCTCAGGATGTTTCTTCAGTCTAATCTCGCACATAGAATAGACTCAACTCCTTCACTGGAGTTCTTCCTGCAGTACCCTGCTCGATAGGACACCTGACTGTCAGAGTACAGAGGAGGATTGAAGTCCCAGTCCAGAAGATTGACGTCGCAGGTCCCAGCCCTTGCGAATAGGATCCGCCCACATTCAAAGAACTTAATATTCTGGTCCGTTATGATGGCCGCTCCCCCAGATCCGGTAGTCTAGATTCAACTCTTCCTTCGCTGGAGGAGAACGCCAGCAGCAATGATCACCAGGAGAGTGGAGGCGATGACTATGTAAGGCATAGAATTGTCTATTCTCCAGTTCGCGACTAACGTCTTCTGAGAATCCATCGTGACGTAGCCGGTGTTGCTGCTGGAAGCGGCGCCTCCGGTCCATGTCGTGAAGACCATCCTCCCGCCCAGTAGCCCTGCCAGGCCGGGTGAGGCTACTTCCTGCTCCACATAGATCTCTGCGTTCGCGCCCTCCTCATACCAGCCGCTGCCCGAAGGGTTGCCATATGCAGATACAAGCTCTAGGTAGTACATTCTGCGATACTCGGCTACAGCTTCAACCGGAGACTGAATATCGATGCTCACGGTCGAGTCTCTGATTCTGATGCCTGATACCGACATCCTTGACTCCTGCAGAGACCTCAACGGTCGTAGGGGTGGAGAGTGAGATCACTGCTCCTTTTGGATACCAGCCTGAGACTCTGCCAGCGTCTCCGTGAGGTGTCGAGACTGAGAAGTAGTACTCAGGCTCATACTTGAAGGTGTGAGACACCCCAGTCTCCGCCATTCGCCCACTTGAAGCCTCGAGAGTCCACGAGTCCTCTAGGCAGTGAAACCTCTCACCCTCGATCCCTTGGGCATAGGATTCTACTGTGAAGATGTGACTGGATCTAGGATCCACTTCAAGCATCAATCTTCCTCCTCCAGGGATCCTGTTGACCAGTGAACCATCCAGGAAGAGACTTACTTGATATTCAGGCCGGAGCCCATCGACCATGATGGTCACCTTGATCATTCCAGATCCAGAAGAAAGAACAGGTTCAAGGTAGAAGTTGACTGTCGTATCTGAGGTATACCATAATGTGACTGTCTTCGTCTGAGCATACTCGAGGGTGACGGTTGAGAGTATCGCCGTCATCTCATAGGTCCCAGCTGGCAGATACGCTAAGTAGTAGCCTTCCAAGTCTGTTCTGATAATCGTCTCGAATGAATCACCCTTTACGATGATAGTGCTGAAGCCTGCAGGCACAAGGTCTCTCAGGTAGTTCCTGACGTACACCCGGCCGCTTATCGCTGCTCCTTGGCCTTCAGTGAAGGCCGTCGCTAGCGTCCAAGTGAGCACAGATAGGAACAGTATGGTGGCAGCCTTCTTCAATGTGAGTAGTGCTCTCTGAGCCATCACGAAATCTTCCTAGTGAAAAACAGGAGGACGGCGGCTATTATAGGTTGAGTCACTTGATGCCAAGGTTCAAACTCTCTAGAGTAGCCGGGCGCCTTCAAAGTCTATCCGCGAAGAGAAGATCCTCATGTCCCCTATGCTCTTCCTAAGAGCCTTCACCACTTCTTCAACTTCAGACTCCTCAACGACCGCGTGGAAAGCTTCGCCCAACATGTTCTGGGCGGCTCCCACCGCTCCTTCCCTCTTGGCTACAGCAATAGATCTCTTCACCCTCTCAGTCATGAAGCCTATTCTTGAAGCAAATTCTTCAGATGCCTGAAGTAGATTCTCAAGGCTCGGTCTTCCAAGAATGGCGCGCATCGCTCTGCGCCCCTCCTTGCCTATTCTGCTGTAGACCGTCCTAGATCCGAGTACATTCCGGGTCGGTATGGGGCCGTAGCATCCTGTAACTATTCTGTACTGTGGCCTTACAGGGATGCGGTCGATCCGGCATAGTCCTGGCGGCCCCCCCTCCCTCTGAACTATGCAGCCCCCGATCATGAGCGGCCCGACGGTTCCGAGTCCTGTCCTGCATTCGACTTCGGCTCTGTGAGCTAAGAGTCCAAGCTCATCGAATGTCATATCCAGACGAAGCAGCTCGTTCATAGCTAGAGCTGCAGACAATGCGCCGGCGGCGCTGGCGCCGTATCCGGCCCCAACCGGGACGGTGATCTCATGCTCTATCTTCACCGTGAACTTCCTGTCTGTTTGTCTCAGCAATAGTTCTGCAACAGTCTCTGTTGTTGTGAAGTCATCCCTGCATCTCCCGCCCTCAATTATCTCTACACTGCTTTTTTTCGCGTGGTGTGCTGTCACGCGTGTTACAGTTCCAGCCCTGATGGTGAAGCCTCCTCCACGAGCTGCCATTCGCAGGATTGGCGGCAGCCCCTTCCCATCCTGAGTGAGCTCATAAGGCTCGAAGAAGCTTGTGATCCCTGCTGGACTAAAGGCCTGTACGTAACCCACCTTACTCACACATGATTGAATGTCAAGGTGTCAGCGGGCTTATCAGTCTTAATGCTGAACCTATCTTCTGTTGAGCAGATATCACAGCCACCTTTTCCCAAAGCGTTTTATCTAGGCTCCACATAGATTCAAGCCGTCAGGGAAAAGATAACTCATGGTCTCTATCTCCCTTGCCGCCAAGGTGGCTCTGATAGCTGCAGGGGCAGGCATAGTAGGGGCAGGCGCACTCGTCTTCATCCTGACCTATCTTTGGTGGGGAAGCTTCATCGACAGCGTACTCTTCTTTCTCCTCTTCATCCCGATCGGCCTCCTTCTGATGCTGAGCGCTGTGATATTCGGCACCAAGCCGAGCGCTCCAAAGTACCCGGGCTACCCCCAATATTACCAGCAGTACCAAGCAGCCGGTCAATATCCGCCTCCGCCCCAAGACTTCACAGGCCAGCAGAGAGCCTACGGCCAGATGTACGATCAGGCCTACCAGTATGGTTACCAGTACGGCTACTGGCTTGCCATGCAGAAGGCTGCTGAGCAGATGTACAGGGCTTACCGTCAACCATACCAGTACTATCAGCAGTACTACCAGTATCCTGTGTGACACTCAACCAACAGAAATAACTAGGCGTCGACGTCTCTACGCATCTTGCCAGACAAATTAGCTTCGAATACAGGTTGGATAAGTCGTCTGTAGATCTCTTCTGAAACCGCCTCGATCTTGCTGAACGTGTCAAGCCGATCCATCTCAGCCAGTGACGCGCAGACCTTGAGTAGCTCTGAACTCGAACCCTCAGGCAGATACTCCAGTTCCTTCTTCGCTGCTGTAAGACCGACTATGGATGATCCT
>JAWCLX010000054.1:6286-7041 GCA_038850385.1 Bathyarchaeia archaeon
AGCAGTGACGGCTGTGACACACGCCAGATCCTTGAACCTGCCTACTAGGCAGAGGACCTCCTTTCCAGAGTCTCCTCTAGCGATCCTCCAAGCCTTTGTATCATCCTCTCCTGTCCGGCAGAAGTACCATGCGTACTCGGTCTGATCCTCGACATACCCGTGGTCTAGCAAGACCTCTGTTGCCTCATAATCCTTGACGCCTATCGCTAAAAGGTAGAGGATGCGAAGGGTGTGATCCCTTGAAAGCCTGTATTTTGCTGAAGCTTCAAGCAGCGGCTGCGGAACAGGGTAGATGTAGTATTCAGGAGACCCATGAAGTACAGAGTGGGCGGCCTCATGCCTGATGACCGCCATCCTTAGTCGGGGGTTGAGCTCTCGAAGGCGTTCATAACACACCAGGATCCTCGGGATCCCGGTCCACGCTTCATGAGTCGCTATGAACCCGGTCTCCAACCCTTGCGGGTATGCGCCTGCAATTTCCTGTTCCATAAGAAGATGCGCCTCCATACGTGAAGTATCCTCGAAGATGATTACGTCGACTACTACGGGCTCCTGGAGGCCGAGTCTCCTGTAGCAGTCCTCCATCACATTCCTTATCTCGAGCTTGGCTTCGTCTGGGATCCTCCCGTGGCTCTGCAGAACTATCTCCAAGACCGGGGTCACTCTTGATGATCCTCCGGTTCAGTCTGATAAGATGTTTGTGAGTTTTGATTCATAATCGATCTTACGGTTGGTGTAACGGTCTCTGGAGCTGT
>JAWCLX010000054.1:7051-9050 GCA_038850385.1 Bathyarchaeia archaeon
CCGCCCTACGCTGAGGTGGCTCGACCGCTAAACAACCTTTTAAGCTTGGGGCGCTGAAACTCTTGATGTGTATTTGATTGAGGGGAAACGGTTTGGGTGGCTACCAAATTCCTCACTAATCTTGTAGGAGACATCTCAGGTAAGAGATCCAGTCCCGCCCACCTTGGGTCAAGCGTCGATGAGCCCTCACACGTCCTGAGGAAGATCCTCTCTGAGAAGGAGGGGATAAGGAATATCGAACTCTACGACACGACATTGCGAGATGGGAACCAAGCGGTTGGAATAAACTTCTCTGTAGAGGATAAGCTCAAGATCGCCAGGAGACTCTCAGACTTCGGGATAAGGATTCTTGAGGGCGGATGGCCGAGCGCAGCTAGCCCTGCTGAGGCTGAGTTCTTCAAGCGCCTAAGCCGTGAGAGGCTTGACGCGGCTGTATCAGTCATCGGGGCTACGAGGAAGCCCCACTCCAAGCCTGAGAGGGATCAGAATCTTGAGGCGATGCTGACTGTTGAGACCGAGTACGCCACACTCGTAGGCAAGTCTTGGCGGCTTCATGTTGAGAAGGTCCTGGACACCACGCTCGAGGAAAACCTGAGGATGATATCGGAGTCGGTTGAGCACCTGAGAAGGCATGGACGGAAAGTGATCTTTGATGCTGAACACTTCTTCGACGGGTTCAAGGAGTATCCGGAGTACGCGCTGAGGACCCTCGATGCCGCCGTCGACTCCGGCGCCTCGACGATCGTGCTCTGTGACACGCGCGGCAGCACTCTCCCCCATGAGGTCTATGAGGTAACGAGGCTTGTTGCAGGGAGGGTGGGGAGGCCTGTCGGCATCCACGCCCATAATGACCGGGGACTCGCCACAGCCAACTCGATCTCAGCGGTCATGGCAGGCGCAAGACATTTCCAGGGTACTGTGAATGGGATCGGTGAGAGATGCGGCAACGCCAACCTGATAGAGTTCATCGGAAACCTTGAGTTCAGCCTAGACTGCAGGACAGGTCTAGACCTAACTAAGCTGACGCAGCTCTCAGACTATGTAAGCGAGATCGCTAACCTAAGCCGGAACAACTACATGCCCTTCGTTGGGAGATATGCGTTCGCCCACAAGGCAGGCCTGCACGGCCACGCTGTCCTAAGGCTTACCCGAGCCTACGAGAACATCGACCCGGCCGCGGTCGGAAACACCAGGATGATAACCGTCTCCAGTCAAGCCGGACTCGCCAACATAATCGCGAGAGCCCAGGAGCTGGGATTCAGACTGGAGAGGTCAGACCCGAAGGCGAGAAGCATCCTCCTCAAGATCAAGGAGATGGAGGCATCAGGATACAACCTGGAGAATGCGAACGCAACTTTGAGCCTCATCTACGCGCGGAACCTCGGCGAGGATCCTGAATTCTTCAACCTTGTGAACTGGCGGGCCTTCGTTACAGGGGAGGATGAGAGCGTCCGTGCAGAGAGCACAGTCAAGCTGATGGTTGATGGAGAGACAGTGATCACTGCTGGTGAGGGTAATGGGCCTGTTAACGCTTTTGACACAGCACTGAGAAAAGCCCTCCAAGTATACTACCCAGAACTCGGCAAGGTCAAGCTTGTAGGATACAGGGTCAGAGAGATAGATGTCGAGAAAGGAACCGCTGCCGCCGTCAGGGTCTTCATAGAATTCGAGGCTGACCAGGCGCGCTGGTCAACCGTCGGGGTCTCAACTAATGTTCTGAAGGCCAGCGAAGAGGCCTTGGTAGACGGCTACATATACTATCTCTACAGGATCGCTAAAGCAAGAAGAGGACCACACAAAAAGACAGCCAGGCTCAGGGCTGACGTGGACCGGTGAGGAGCACGTCGGGGAATAGAGGGGGAGTCAAAGTGGAGCTGAAGTCACGGTCAAGCCAAGCCACAGCATATCCAATCTAGCAATCAGTCTGATGCTCTTCAGTGCACACGTCACCATCCTGTTCTTTCACACATCTGCCAAGCCCATACAGAGACATTGAGGA
>JAWCLX010000055.1:0-8832 GCA_038850385.1 Bathyarchaeia archaeon
GAAGGACTACATACTCTTGGTTGAGGGGTCGATACAGACGAAGAATGATGGAGCATTCTGTACAGTAGGCGAGATGGAAGGGAGACCAGTTACCATGAAAGACTGGGTCATGAGACTTGCGAAAGACGCCATGGCGGTCGTTGCGATAGGAACCTGCGCCTCCTATGGGGGGATACCCGCCGGCTCCCCTAATCCAACAGGAGCTGTGGGAACAATGGACTTCCTAGGAGTGAACTACGCATCTAGACTCAACCTGCCGATAGTCAATGTTCCAGGTTGTCCACCACACCCTGACTGGATGGTTGGAACATTGGCGAGCGTCATCCTCGCCGCGAAGAAGCTCTCTCCTTTCCCGGAACTGGATTCACTCGGACGCCCGGCAATGTTCTTCGGTAAGTCTGTCCATGATGACTGCCCCAGAAGAGGCCAGTATGATGAGGGGGCATTCGCTGAAAGGTTTGGATATGACGGTTGCGTATATCAGTTGGGCTGCAAGGGACCGATATCTTACGCCGACTGCAACTCAAGAAAATGGAACAACGGCCTCAACTCATGCACTATCTCTGGTGCGCCTTGTCTGGCATGCGTTCAGCCAGAGTTCCCTGACAGATCGTCGCCATTCTTTGAGCCGCTACCTGTACCTCCTCTTTCTTTGAAGGAAGCGGCGGGGATCGGGGCAGTAGTCGGCGGAATTCTTGCTGGTGCACACTGGATCCATGGAAGAAAGAGGAAAAATCGAGGTGGAAAGAAATGACTGAGATAACCATAGACCCTGTTACTAGGATTGAAGGGCATCTCAGCGTAAAGGTTAGTCTAGAACAGGACAGGTTCACAGATGCTTGGATTTCACATTCGCTCTTCAGAGGTTTTGAAGAGATCCTCCAAGGAAGAGATCCCAGGGACGCTATCTACATAGCATCCAGAATGTGTGGTGTATGCTACACCTCCCATGGCATGGCTGCCGCGCTGGCACTGGACCAAGCGATGAGGGTGAAGCCGCCGCCCCTCGGCACACTTCTCAGAGTCCTCACTCAGTATGCTGAGTGGATGTACGATCATATCCTGATACTTTTCGCGCTGGAAGGTCCGGACTACGGTCCGCCTTATGGAAGGATGAAGGAGTTTGCCGCATTCAAAGGAGACGCATACCTTGATGCGCTGAGAGTCTCCAGAGTCGCGAGTGAGGCCACGGCTGTGTGGGGAGGAAAGATGCCTCACCAAGCAACATTTGTTCCAGGCGGCATTACGGAGTCTCCGGACACGAAGAAGTTTGCAAGCTTCACGTACAGACTCCTAGAAGTGAAGAGGTGGATAGACAACACTATGATCCCGCTCTTCGACAAGTTCTACGACGCCTACAAGGATGAGTTGACGGGATCTGGTGAACGGGAGGCGAACCTGCTTAGCTTCGGCGTCTTTGATGATCAGACACTCGACCCCCAAAAGAGGGTTCTGAAGCCGGGAGTCATAATAGACGGCAACCTAGTAGCTACGAATCTGCACGAAGAGATCGAGCCGAAGATCACGGAATACGTCAAACATTCATGGTATACAGAGGATTCGGCTGGAGAGCCGAGTAAAGTGGACGCTCCGAAACCTCAGTACACTGGAATACAGAGGGAGGGGAAATACTCATGGTGTAAGTCAGCGCGGTGGAACGACAACGTCGTCGAGGTTGGACCTCTGGCGCGAATGTGGAGTACAGCCCTGCAGAGCGGAGGCAAGATCGAGACTGATGCTGGTTCCTGGTCTCCGCCTAAGAAGCCGAACACGATCGAGAGACTATATGCTAGGGCATACGAAACCGCCTTGGTTGCAACAAGGGTCATCGACAAACTCTATGAACTTCTGGACCTAATCAACAGAGGTGAACGTGAGGTTTTCCAGCCGTACTCCGTCCCGGAAAACTCTGAAGGAACAGGACTCACAGAGGCTGCCAGAGGAGCTCTTGGACACTGGATCAAGGTTGAGAACAAGAAGATATCAAGGTACCAAGTGATAACGCCGACGACCTGGAATGGTTCACCAAGAGATGATAAAGGCAGACGGGGGCCGATAGAGGAGGCGCTGGCGAATACACCTGTCAGAAACTCTGACCCAACACTCGATGCCGTTAGGGTAGTGAGGGCTTTCGACCCCTGCATCGCATGTGCTGTGCATGTTCTTGACGGAGAGAGAATCTCAACGAGGCATCTGGAGATATTCGGCGACACGGTCAAGTGAGAGAGTGCCAGAGTCCTGATGTGCAATGCCTGATTTAATGATGCTCTTCGATTTCACCAGAACTCTCCTCCCGCAGATAACGCTCGCCGTCTTCATAAGAGGTGTGATGCTTCGACTTTTCAAGTGGGCTAGCTTCGGCTTTGCCAAGCGAGACAGACCACGAGGGAAATCGAGTAAGCTGATCGGCGCGATCAAGAATTGGTCTATCGATATGATTCCTCCTTGGGATCTGGCTGGAAGAGTTGAGCCAGTAGCGTATATCACCGGAATAGTCATGCACATATCATGCATACTCATTCTGCTCGGCGCCTTACATGCAGCATCGGTTCAGAACATAATCGACATCCCTTACATGCAGTCACGGCTCAGGCTGCCGGGGGTACCGGCTTCAAATATCCCTGTCTCGATCCCGCGAACCCTCCTCACCTACATCATCACACCAGTCTTCCTCTCGAGCTTGGGCATACTGATCCTCAGAAGGGTCTACTACAACCTGAGAGGTGGCCCACTCAAGGCCCTGACCAAAAAAGGAGACTGGGCCGCAGCGCCCCTGTTGTGGGCAGCCGGGTTCACAGGCTTCCTAGCGGTCGTGGCCGTCGAACCTTACGTGCCAATACTGACGCTTCACCTGATTCTGACTCAAGCATTCATAATGTATCTGCCCTACAGTAAACTGATTCACAGCGCTACAGTATTCTTGGTTAGAACATGGTTTGGCTTCAGAAGATCCGTTTATGGTGTGTGACAGGCTTGACCGACCACCTCTTCCTCTCCCTGAAGAACCTCGACGGCTACAAACTCATAAATATGGAGACATGCACCAGGTGCGCTACCTGTGCCCACTCGTGTCCAGCGTATACAGTAACGAGGGAGGACTATGCTGTTCCGGCATGGAAGAGCGTAGAGTTCAGGAGACTCCTGAACAGGCAGAGAGGATTCCTCTCAGCGATCCTTGGACAGCGACCGATCCCGAGAGAGTGGTTGAGTAACATCTCAACCAAAGGCCTCTACCTATGTACTCTATGCGGTAGATGTATGCCGGGCTGCGTCTTCACCATCCAGAACCTCGAGCTTTGGGAGGCTCTGCGTTCAATCATTCATGAGGAGGGCGAAGCCTCACCCAGCCTGTTGAAGATCGCAGACTCACTCGAGAAGAACATGAACCCTTACAGTCTGGAACATAGCGAAAGGCTAAACTGGGTCAAGGAGCTGGGACCGAAAGGCGTTAAGGAAGGCCAGAGGGCCAAGACACTCTACTATGTCGGATGCACATCATCATACCAAGAAAAGACGATAGCCTCATCAACCGCCAACATTCTCAGCCGGATGAATGAGGACTGGTCTCTATTTGGAAAGGATGAATGGTGCTGCGGAGACCCACACATAGCTGTCGGCGACCGAGACAAAGCTGAGGAGTTCATCAAACACAATCTAGAGGTCGCGTCTTCTCTTGGCGCAAGCAGAATAGTCACGAGCTGCGCACACTGCTACAGAATGTGGAGGTGGAAGTATCTGGAAGTCACAGACAGACATGGATTTGAGGTTCTACACATAACTGAGTACCTCCAAGAATGCTTGAAGTCGGGTGCGCTGAGACTTGGGAAGCTTGCTGCTAGAGTGACTTACCATGATCCATGCTACCTATCCAGACTTGGCGGGGTAGTGGATGAGCCTAGAAACATTCTGAACTTGGCCGTTGAGAACTTCGTCGAGATGAGAGAGAGGAAGTTCGACACGTTCTGTTGCGGTGGCGGTGCGATGACGGAGGTCGTAGATCAGGAGCTCTGGGCCAAGATTGGTGATGAACGGTTCAGACAAGCTGAGATCGTCAAAGCTGACTTCGTGGTTTCCGGCTGTCCTTTCTGCCGTCGATCTCTGACCCAGGCTGCCCGGAGATCAGGAAGCAAGATGCAGATCCTTGACATAGTCGAGTTGGTAGCAAAGCAATTGAAGGACTAGTCTTGGGAAGCACTGCCGATTACTGGCGGCTCACTAAGCCCAGAGTCACCATCGCGATCTTCCTGCTGTTCATACTTGCCGCTCTGGCAGGCGCAGGCAGCTCCATATGGCGCTCTACAGGTGAACAGATGACGAGGCTGACGTTTGGAACGGTCATAGTCCTGATGTCAGTGGCTGGATCTAATGCCCTGAACAATCGCCTCGACTCTGACATAGACAGGCTGATGGGGAGGACAAGGCTTAGGGAGATCCCTTCAGGCAGAATATCTAGCAGATCGGCGGAGCGCTTCGGCCTCTCAATCCTTGCGGTATCCGCGGTTCTGGCTTCACTTTCAGAATTCTACTTTCCCATCTTACTCGCTGTTGGCCTCTCAAGCTACCTTTTCCTGTACACTCTCATCCTCAAGAGGCATAACATCTTGAGCGTCCTCGCCACCGGTCCCGCCGTGGCGTCTCCAGTCTGGGCCGGCTGGGTTATCGGAAGGGGATACTTGGATCTGGCTGGGTTACTGACCGGTCTACTGGTAGTGGTCTGGGGACCTCTACACCTCTGGAGCTTGGCAACAGTCTTCTGTGAAGACTACAGATCAGCCTCTGTCCCGATGTTGCCGGTGGTGGTCGGGGTCAGGAAGTCACGCCTGTATATACTTGTCCTCTCATTGATCCTTTCGGCAGCCTCACTGTCTCTGTGTTTCCTTGGTTTTTATGGAGGAGTCTATCTGGTCGGGATGGTTTTAGTGAATTCTCTCCTTCTCATCATCTTGGTTGCAAGTATAAATTGGCCATCTGGTAGAAGAAACTGGATACTGTACAAGTTCTCTGCGCCTTACATGGTGGTTACCCTACTGTTTGCTGCGGTGGACAGGCTCTCTGTCTGACCCTCTCGGTCCTGACTCATTAGTACTCCTGTTCCTGAAAGTTGTCAGGAATGCTGCTGCCAAGGCGAGGGATAAAGGTAGGACTACAGTTGCCTCTTCAAACTCGGGAATAGTCTGAGCGCCGTCCACTACTACTTGCTGCATGCTCAGGCTTGAAGTGAAATCTACGGTGTACGTTTCCTCAACCCCAGATATTACCGCTTCTGTCTCAACACCGTCCACCAGAACGACCGGGGATCCCTTGAGAAGCCTCTTCTCAATATTCACCCTCACCAAGGCCTTTCCCCCTCTGCCGGTCAAGAAGTTGAGCAGGCTCCTTGAGCCATCGTATATGAGAGCAAAGACCGTGGCGTTGCTCGTAACTGAGACCGAGGAGTTGTAGGCGATAGTTCCTGTGAAGAGCTCTGGATGAATGATGCTCGCGATGTTTTCTAGGCCATCGACTATCCTGGGACCTGTACGGACGATCAGGTTCTCATCTATTATGTATACACTCCATTCGCTGACAGCCTTGATAACGTTCCAGCCGGGCCGCTTTCCAAGATCTGAGCTTGAGACACCCCCACATACGATTCTGGTACGATTACTATCTCTGAATCCCTCTGTATGACAGTCTCACTGCTCACGATCGGGTACATTGTCAAGTCGTCGTGGAAGATGTTCTCGCCTCCGGCTCTGACTATCAATTCATCAAGGACTGTGTCGGGGCCGAAACTCATCAACGGATCATACCAGAGCTCATAGTAGACTCTGGGTTTGACGGAGCTGGCGGCGACCATCATATCGACGTAGCTAGTCTACGCTGCAGATTCTCAATCAGACTGTTAGCCTCAATCCTTCCACATATCGTTCCTACGAGCGCAATGTCATCGACTACATCGCTCACAGTCCCCGGGTTAAGGGCTACGAATACCACGCCCCTATTACTGAGCACCGAGACGAACTGAACTGGAGATCAGTAGTCGTAAGAACGGGATCCGGACTCAGTGCAACAATCTTCTCAATACTAGGATCGGCGTACCCGCCTATCAAAGTGATCTGACCTCTACTGACCTTCTCAAGGACCGCGGGTGGCCAGTCGCAGCACTGCGTCACTCCGACTACAAACTCTCCAAGACCAAGCGCGAACAGGACCTCGGTGTTGCTTGGAGGCGCGGCTACGGTGACGCTCCTACCGAAATCACTTATCACAGTGAGCGGAAAACCGCTGTTAACATCAATGGCAGAAACATTTGGTTTGATGCAGAGTGTGACCGGTAATAATGATATGACATGTCGCAGACAGGACTGATGGAGTATCCATCCCGCGCTGCAATTTAAGGCAAACCTCTTATCTCCACGTCTCATCTGAGTTGGGGGGCGCCTGCTTTACCTCGTAGTCTCCGATGGTACATCACCGCGAATCTGTGAGCTTCATCCCTTATTCTTTGAATGAGATATAGGCCTTCAGAGTTCTCCCGCAGAACTATCGGCTGGTTTCTGTCAGGCAGGTAGATATGCTCAAGCCTCTTTGCTATGCCTGCGACTGGGAGATCGAGCCCTAGTCTTGCGAGTGACCTCTTAGCTGCGTTTGCTTGGGCGATTCCGCCGTCCACCATGACAAGATCTGGGAGTGGTAGTTTCTCCTCAAGCAGTCTCCTGTATCTTCTCTGGACGAGTTCGCTGATCATCTGTGGGTCGTCCTGTCCAGCTACGGTCTTTATCTTGAATCGTCTGTAGCAGCTCTTGAGCGGCTCACCTCTTTCGAAGGCAACCATCGACCCCACAGAGAATCTTCCACCCATATTGGAGACGTCGAAGCATTCGATCAGCACAGGTTCGGTGGGCAGGCATAAAGCTCTTCGTAGTTCTTGGACCTCTTGAAGCGCTCTCCTCTTTCTCGTCACCACGTTGTCAATATGCGATCTAGCATTCTCAACAGCCAGCTTGAGTAGCTGGCGTTTCTGACCCCTCACATTCCTCACTATAGTCGTCTCTGATCCAAATCGTTCCAGAAGCCACTTCTGTATGGTCGCCGTATCCCTAATTCTTGCAGAGACTATGATCTCGGGCGGTGATAGGACTCTTCTCGCATAGTACTGCTTGATGAAGGACTCTATTATCTCCGTGTCTTCAGCCTCCTGCGCATTAAGTTCGTATGATTCCGACGATATCAGCTTCCCTCCCTTGACCTGGAGGACTTGAACACATGCTTCATCCTTGGTCTTAGCGACCCCTAGGACATCAAGATCTATGGACTCTGGGAAGACTACGGATACTCCTGAGAAGGTCTTCTCCAGCGCCTTGATTCTGTCCCTTACGAGCGCAGCCTTCTCGTACTCAAGGTTCGCCGAGGCTTCAAGCATTTCTTTCTGAAGTTTCTTTATTACTAAGTCGGTCTTTCCTTCCAAGACAAGAAGAAGAGCTTTGACCCTCTCATTGTATTCATCCTTTGAGATGAGGTCTGCACATATTCCACTGCAGTAGCCCATTTGGTAGTAGGTGCAAGGCCGTCTTCTCGGCTTTCTGGGGTCGAAATTGCAAGCTTTAAGAGGAAAGAGTCTTCTGAGGGTGTTCAGAGTCTGCCGCATTGCAGATACGTCTGCGTAAGGTCCGAAGTACCTGCTGTTATCTTTCTTGAGACGTCTGACAACCGTGAGGGTGGGATACTCCTCGTCGAGGCTGAGCTTGAGGTACGGGTACGTCTTGTCGTCGCTCAGCCTGATGTTGTACTTAGGCTTGTACTGCTTGATCAGTATGTTCTCCTCGACAAGCGCTTCGACCTCTGAGCCTGTGATGATATACTCGATCTTGTTCGTGCCGCCGACGATGAGTGACTCACGCCGGCTTGTCTTGGCCGCTTGGATATGGTTCCTTACTCTCTCCTTAATGTTGGAGGCTTTACCAACGTAAAGGATTCCATCACCCTTCATGATATATACTCCTGGCTTCTCAGGCAGAGCTTCAACTTGTGCCTCCAATGTCGGCTCAGACATATCTACTCATGACTTCCTAGCGGCTGCATACTAGGCATAATGTGTTTTGGAGTATCGATTACTATGCGTCAAGTTTTCTTTCACAATACTTCAATATTGGCGTTTCCTCAATAACCTCTCCTTGATCACGCTGTTTCAAATGAAGCAAACCGTGATCTATCCACAGGGATACTGTGCAACTTCTTACATTAATTTCTCCAAGGTCTCGGCTTGGCTTACGGCCTCCAAGCATAATCCGCCGACCTGCAGCCACTTCAGCAACGGATCAAATTGGAGCAGAGTACAGACAAAGATGAAATTCATGTCAAGCAGCCTGCAGACCAAGGATAGCGAAGGCGTCCTTAGGATAGCATCAGTCCTCGGAAGTCTTTTGACCACTTCAAGGAGACTGATCTGTAGGAGATGCAGCTTGATTGATGACCCATAAGGAAAGATACTTGAAGGCTGTGCATCTCGAGGTTCCGGACATGGTTCCTGTCGACGGAACCAACCTAGACCCGATCCACGCCCAGAAACTCCTAGGCAGGATACCGATGAGTACTACACTCCTGCTCTCACAACGGGATGACATCGATATGAACCGTATCGTCAGACATAATCAGGGGCTAGTTAATGAAGCGGCCATAAGGCTTGATTTTGATTCACTGATGGTAAATGATTGGCACCTTTATCCAAAGAATTTTCGACCAATATTTCGTAGTGATGATTCCTATGTTGATCATCTCGGGAGAGTATTCAGAATAAGGCCAGATGTCAGGACAACGTACTGGGTGGACGGGATTGTGAAGTCTCCTGAA